>CBFGXV010000009.1:0-16053 GCA_965652755.1 uncultured Chryseosolibacter sp.
CTTCCAACAAGCCGGGAAAAACGCAAACGATCAATCATTTTATCATCAATGAAACATGGTATCTGGTGGATCTGCCGGGCTATGGTTATGCAAAGGTCAGCAGGGAAAAGCGCGAAGGATTTGGAAAGATCATAGAGAATTACGTGCTGAAGCGGGAGAACCTGCACTGCCTCTTTATACTGCTCGATGCGCGGCTGGAGCCACAGAAAATTGACCTTGAGTTCATCCAGTGGACAGGCGAAAAAGAGATCCCGCTGTGCCTCGTATTCACCAAAGCAGACAAGCTCACCAAGAATCTCCTCAACAGGAATGTCTTCGTATATAAGACCGCGCTTCTGAAAATGTGGGAGGATTTACCCGCCATGATCATCACATCATCCACAGCGAAAACCGGAAAGGAAGAGCTGCTGTCATTTATCGGAAAAGCATTGGCAGATCAGACCTGAAAATGTTTAGTTTTGTCGCGAAACATGAAAATTATGACAATAGCAGATATAGCAACGGTATCGGGAAAAGGCGGCTTGTACAAGGTTGTGGCTCCCACCAAATCGGGCGTCATTCTCGAATCACTGGATGATGCGAAAACGAAGATGATCGCCACAACAAGTCATCGATTGTCGCTACTCAACGAGATTTCCATTTATACTACGACAAAAGAAGGGAACGTTCCGCTAGAAAATGTTCTGAAGAAAGTTCAAAAAGATTTCGGAGACGACCCTGGTGTCGACTCAAATTCAGATTCGGACGAATTAAAAGCCTTCATGAAATCAATTCTTCCCGAGTATGATGAGGATCGCGTCTACACCTCTGACATCAAAAAACTCGTCAGGTGGTACGGTCTTATCCGCAAACATGCTCCCGAAGTGCTGCAGGAAACGGAGGCATCGAAAGAAGAGGAAAAAAAGGACGACAAATAATACAACACGTCCCGGCGATGGATCTGTCTAGAAAAGGTTAACCATCAGCTTTTCATCCAACGGGCGGGAAATAAAACTCTCGGCCTTCTCCACCATTTTCTTAGATCCGACGTAGAACGGGGTCCGCTCATGCAATGTCTGCGGTTCTATCTCCATAATACGCCGTTCGCCATCCGTCGCCTTCCCCCCTGCCTGTTCTGCGAGGAAAGCCAGCGCGTTGCACTCATAGATGAGCCGCAATTTGCCCCGGCGATCTTTGCTTGTACCCGGGTAGATATAGATCCCTCCTTTCAAGAGATTACGGTGAAAGTCTGCGACCAGCGATCCGATATAACGGGCCGTATAACATGAATCCTTGCAATGCGTGAGATAGCCCTTCATCGCATCATCAAAAGAATTATATAGTCCTTCGTTGACGGAGTAGATCTTTCCGTCCTCAGGGATTTGCATGTCTGGATGCGATAGGAAATATTCTCCAAGACTGGCCTCATATGTAAATCCATGGACGCCATGTCCGGTGGTGTAGACCAGCATCGTTGAAGATCCGTACAGGATGTACCCGGCCGCGACCTGGTCCGTTCCTTTTTGCATGATATCCTCAGTGCGGATAGGGGTACCGGGGGCACTCTTCCGCCGGTAAATTGAAAATATCGTCCCGATGGAAACATTCACGTCGATGTTCGAGCTTCCATCAAGCGGATCGATCGCTATCACGTATTTTCCATTGTTGTTCAGATCTACAAAGCTTTCGGATTCTTCTGATACGAGCGCGCATACTTCGCCGCCTTTTGCCAGCGCCCGCGTAAACCGGATGTTGGCAAGGACGTCAAGTTTTTGTTGCTGATCCCCGGTGAGGTTTGTAGCCCCGGCAGCCCCCATGATGTCAATAAGGCCCGCTTTATTGACCTCGCGGTTCACAACCTTGGACGCCAGCGCGATGTCCCGCAGAAGTTGAGAAAGCTCGCCGCTGGCATATTGAAACTGGTCCTGGTTATTTTTGATAAACCGGTCAAGAGCAGTTCCGATTGAATGGGCAATCCGCGAACTTTCAATTGTTGCATACGCTTTATTCATTGATCTTTGCATACTAACAAAGGTTAAATTTACTACGCAATCGTTTTAGCACCATCAAAATGAAGGTTTTTAAGTTTGGCGGCGCCTCGGTCAAAGACGTCAGGGGTGTGGAGAATGTAGCGGTTATTCTACAGTCGTTTCAGGACATTCCCGTCGTTGTAGTAGTATCAGCAATGGGAAAATCCACCAATTCCCTTGAAAAGATTCTGAACGAGTTCCGGCAAGGGGGTGATCATACAACCGAACTAACTGCATTAAAGCATTTTCATGCCAGCATTATCAATGGGCTCTTTCATTCCGACAATCCGGTCTTTCAAATGGTGGAGAAACTTTTTGCCGACCTGGAATCGAAACTGAACACAAACAGACCTTACGATGAAGTGTACGACCAGGTAGTTTCGTTTGGAGAACTGATCTCGACGGTGATTGTCCACCAATACCTCGTCCATAAGCGATTGCGCAGCGAATGGATTGACGCCCGGGATTTCATCACAACGGACAATACATTTCGCGAAGGAAAAGTTAACTGGGAAAAGACCTGCAAAGCGATCCAATCACTGGCCGCACCGTTGATGAAAAATAATTTTATCATCACGCAGGGGTTCATCGGAAAAACTCCTGATGGGCTCACCACAACCCTTGGACGCGACGGGTCGGACTTTTCAGCTGCGATCTTCGCCTCCTGCCTTCGCGCAGATTCGGTTACTATTTGGAAGGATGTTCCGGGAGTGATGAACGCTGACCCGAAAAAGATCCCGACGGTCACGGTGTTTCCGGAGATACCCTTCAGAGAAGCCGCGGAGATGACCTACTACGGCGCTTCTGTCATCCACCCGAAAACCATCAGGCCTCTTGCAATGCATGGAATTCCATTGTACGTGAAGAACTTTGATGATCCTTCACTTCCCGGCACCATCATTCACGAATGCCACGTTGAAGAACTGCCCCCGCTGATCGTCTTTAAAGAGAACCAATGTTTGCTGTCCTGTAAAGTGACGGATTATACATTTATCACGGAGGACCATTTGAGGCAGATCTTCTCCATACTGTCAGAACTGAACATCCGCATCAATGTCATGCAGAATTCAGCCATCTCTTTTTCCTTTTGTTTCGATTTCCGGGAAAGCAAGCTAATGGCCGTGCTTAAAAAACTACAGCCCGAGTTTGAAGTGTACTACAACACGGGGCTAACACTGGTGACGGTTAAGAACTACGATGAAAAAACTTTTGAGGATTATCGCAACAGGCGGGGCGTTTTGCTTGAACAGTCGTCCCGATCGACCTTACAGGTTCTGCTGCGTATGTAGAATCGATTAATGCACTTAACCCTGCAGAACAGACTTCTTCAGATAGTCTACAAAATTGCGGGTGGACCGGTCGAGGATATCAAAGACTTCCTGAAAATCCCGCGGACCTCCATGATAAGGATCGGGCACTTCCCCGCCTTTTGAAAGCGGATCGAAATCCCGCATCATTTTTATTTTGTGTGACACATCCTTGCGATTGGTGACACGAAGAATGTTCTGGTAATTGCTTTTGTCCATCGCGAAAATAAAATCGAACCGGTCGATATCTTCGGCCGTCAATTGTCTCGCGCAATGATCGATCGGTACCCCGTGTTCCCTTGCATTGGCTATCGTGCGCGGATCGGCATTGTCCCCAATGTGATAGTTCGAAGTGCCACATGAGTCGACTTCGACCCTGTCCTCCAGACGCTCATCAGCAATTTTCTTTTTCAGGATTGCCGCGCCCAGGGGCGAACGGCAAATATTTCCCAGGCATACAAAAAGAACACGGACTTTTTTCATAGGCCGCAAATGTAAAAAATTTATCGTTCGCTTCGGGCTGCTTGTGGTAGTACCGAAGACAACCGTTTTTTAGTCCACGCTTTTTTGGCAACGTGGCCGTAAAGCCATGAGCCGCCTGCGGAGCGTCGACTATTCTTCCTATTTTTGCCTAAACGCAACAACATGGAATACATCATCGTCAACGAGCAACAAGAACGATTTGTAGCATTGGTGCAGCTGAACAGGCCCAAGGAGCTCAACGCGCTGAACACAAAACTGATGCAGGAGTTACGCGACGCGTTGCAAACGCTCGACAAGAATGATCAGGTGCGCGCCATCGTCTTAACGGGCAACGACCAGGCTTTCGCCGCAGGAGCGGACATAAAACAGATGGCCGACAGATCCGCTGTGGATATGCTCATGATCGATCAGTTCAGTACGTGGGATCAAATCAAAAAAACCAAAAAGCCACTCATTGCCGCTGTCTCAGGGTTCTGTCTCGGTGGCGGTTGTGAACTCGCCATGACGTGTGATATGATCATTGCTTCTGAGAGCGCCAGATTTGGTCAGCCGGAGATCAAGATCGGTGTCATGCCCGGAGCCGGAGGTACACAAAGATTGACCCGGGCCGTTGGCAAGGCGAAGGCGATGGAAATGGTGCTGACGGGAAGATTTGTTTCCGCGCAGGAGGCACTCACCCTCGGACTAATCAACAAGGTTGCGCCCGTCGAAATGTATCTCCGCGAGGCGGTCACCCTTGCATCCGAGATTGCTCAGATGTCACCAGTAGCGGCGCAGCTGGCAAAAGAATCCGTTAACCGGGCGTTTGAGACCCATCTCGACGAGGGCCTTCAGTCGGAAAGGAAAAACTTCTACCTCTGCTTCTCAACTGAAGATCAGAAAGAAGGGATGAAGGCTTTTATCGAAAAGCGGAAGCCGGAATATAAGGGAAGATAGGATCGTGAATCGGCAATAGTCAATCGTGAACCCGTCAATTCGTGAATCGTCAATTCGTGAATTCGAATCTTGAATCTTGAATCTTAAATCTTGACCTACTCATCGTACACTGATGCCTAGACCTACCGTTAGGCACTTGTATTTCTGAAGGGTGTAGTCCGCATGGAGCGTAAGCACTGCTAATTTCAGCCGCATACCGGCGGTTGTTCTGAAGCCAGACGCGGAGAATTTCAGATCAAGCGGATCGATTTCATTGGGGCTGGCCTGGCCATCCTCGTTGATATCATATGTTCCTTTCATCGCAAGGTTTGACCGGGCAATGTTGTAGCCGAGCCCGCCATACAGCGTGAGGATAGAAATCTTCTTAGAAACAAGTCCCTGTACAGTCGTCGCGTTCATTTCAAATACGCCGAGCTGGTCAGGATTGTTTTCAGCGTCGAAATATTTTTCCATTTTGAACTTTGTATAACCAACGAACCCTGACAGATCGAACGGAAGCAACTTGATTCCGGGGATCCATTGCTTGATATCGTGCATGACCCCGAAACCGTAGACCTTCAGCGACGCATCACCTCCGAGGTCGACAGTGGGCGTAAATCTCAGCTTGAGATCCGTGCCCTTGGGTAGTCCGAAACCGAGGTTCGCCATCGGAACCGGGACCCAGTTTTTACCCAATTCCTCCTCGAGGTTCAGTCCGCCGGGACCAGTGTAGGTCTCCTTGAAGCCGGTCTGACTGTCAGTATAACTGAAGGTAGGTGCATTATCGGGGCCGAAGATCGTAGGTGCGTACGGATAATCCTGAGAACTCTCGTCGAGCTTGATAACCTGAAGGCCGAGCTTTGTAACGTCGAAGAACAGATCACTTCTCGGGATCGTCATCGCGTTCGCCGTGATCGTAAGGTCAACGCCGGCAACTTTATGCGGGGCCGCGGTATTGTACCATCCCTGATTTAGACCCAGGCTCACGCTGTTCATGAACGGGCTGGCGTAAGCGTAGATGAGTTTGCGTCCGTCCTCAATGCTCTCACTCAAGAGTTGGTCGATATCATCCTGGGCGAAAGAGGGCTTGCTCAGCGCCACGGCAATGATGAGCATGGACACAATCCGAAAAGTAGACTTCATACAGGTATTGTTAGGTATATAATTCAAAATAAAGCTTTTTAAAGCTGGAAAAAAATTCACAGCTACTCCAACCTTCGTATTTTTGCGCACCCATGAAAGTTTTCTACAACATTTCCATTTTTTTTCTGGGCCTGGGTCTACGGCTGTTGAGTCTGTTTAATCCAAAGGCGCGCGAATTCGTGACCGGGCGGAAGGATATATTCAGGAAAATGGATCTCGCGCTGAAAAATAATGCGCAACCCCTTATATGGATCCACTGCGCATCCCTTGGGGAGTTTGAACAGGGCCGTCCTGTGATAGAGGCGCTGAAAAAGGAATTCGCGAACCACAGGATATTCCTGACATTCTTTTCTCCCAGCGGCTACAGTGTGCGGAAAAATTACCCCGGCGCCGACTACGTTTTCTACTTACCACTGGATACCAGGAAGAACGCCAGAAAGTTCGTCTCGATCGTAAAACCGCGACTCGCGCTCTTTATCAAGTATGAATTCTGGTACCACTTCTCGAGAACTTTAAAGAGGAATAAAATTCCGCTCGTCTCCGTTTCGTCAATCTTCAGGAAAGAGCAATACTTCTTCCGGAAGACGGGTAGCTTCAACAGAAGAATACTGAAAAATGTGACGCATTTCTTTGTACAGAACCAGGAATCCGTTGAACTCCTGAACTCCATCAACTTCTATAATGTCACCGTTTCAGGGGATACGCGGTTCGATCGTGTCAGGGAAATTGTTGAACACAGTGAAGAGATCCCGCTGGCTGCCAGGTTCAAATCCAATGAAAAAGTTTTTGTCATTGGAAGCGCATGGCAGGAAGACATCGACGTCTTGATGCCGTTTATGAACGAAGGGAAGCTGAAGTTTATCGTTGCTCCGCATGAGATCCACGAGGATCAAATACAGAATCTTCAGCGGGCTCTCGCAGTCAAGTCCATCAGATATTCACAAGCCGCGGGTGAAAATCCGGAGGAGGCCAACGTATTGATCATTGATAACGTTGGAATGCTGTCACGCTTGTACCGTTACGGCGAATTCGCTTATGTTGGTGGAGCGTTCGGGAAAGGTCTTCATAACATTCTGGAGGCGGCCTGCTACGGGATGCCGGTTCTCTTTGGAAACCGTAATTACGAGAAGTTTCAGGAAGCGATCGACCTCATCAACAGGGGCGGCGCGTTTCCTGTGGAAGATTTCCCGGACCTGAAGAAGAAATACGAACTGCTGAATGTTCCGGAAACTTTTCTGCTCGCGTGCGAAGTTTGCCGCCAATACGTATTGGAGAACACGGGAGCCACGGAGAAAATTATGGATTATTGCCGCGGACAATTGGCGATAACCCGCATCCCCTGATCTACGTTCATCCATTGTCAGGAGCCAAAAAAAATATATGGAAGGTGTTGTGATTCGGTCCACCGGTTCTTTTTACGACGTGCTCACCGCAGACGGCGGCAAGGTTGTTTGCAAGGTACGGGGCAAGATCAGGCTCGAGGGAATAAAAGAATCCAACCCTGTGGCTGTGGGCGATCGTGTCGCCTTCGACCTGGATCACGACATCGGGTCCATCACCGAGATACTTCCCAGAAAGAACCATATCCTTCGACAATCCGTAAAGAAAACGGCTCATGCCCATGTGCTTGCTGCTAATGTTGACCAGGCATTGCTTGTAGTGACCCTGGCGCTACCCCGCACATCCCTTGGATTCATCGATCGCTTTCTGGTTTCGGCAGAGTCTTTTCGTATTCCCCAGATGTTGATTTTCAACAAGAAAGACCTGCTTGACGCCGACAGCCTCGGGTACCAGGAGGCTCTCATGGATCTCTACCGCAGGATCGGCGTGGGAGCGATGTCCCTGTCAGCAGCCGGCGATGACTTCGATGAAGTACGGCGGATCCTCGAAGGCAAGACTACCCTGTTTGCGGGACACTCAGGAGTTGGCAAGTCTACGTTGCTGAACAAACTGCACCCCGACATCAACCAGAAGACGGGAGAGATCTCTGACTACTCCTCGAAGGGAATGCATACAACCACATTTGCCGAAATGTTCATGATCGGAAAGAATACTTTTGTCATCGACACGCCGGGCATAAAAGAATGGGGGCTCGTGGACATGAGTGAGCAGGAACTCTCTGATTATTTTCCGGAAATGCGAGACCTGCGGCTGCAATGTAAGTTCGGAGCACGGTGTCTTCACGTGAATGAACCTAAATGCGCCATTATTCCGGCGGTTGAAAATGGCAAAATTGCACTCAGCAGATATGACAGCTATCTGAGCATGCTCTCCGGTAAGGACAACCGTAAATGAGGACCTGTCGCATCAATGATATCGCATCCGCGAGTTTTTCAGCAGCAACTGTGCGTATTTCCACAGCAGCGGAAAGTGAAATAACTTCAGGCATACACGCATTTCATACAAGATCCGTTTCGACAGCGCGCTTTGCTCCTCGCTTGTCCTGTTGAGGACCATGATCTTTTCACAGATACGCAGGGTAGAAGATTGCTGGGCACTGAAGAACGAGAACTGTTTCTGCGACATTGACCCCCTGACCACGCGCTTTTTTACCAGCACCTCCGGCGTGTAACAATATTTCCAATCGCGGGCTGACCTCACGATAAAATCAAAATCCTCGTAGCGAAGTGATTCGTCATAACCGCCCAATGAGCGGATAACCTCTGTCCGGAACATCATCGTCGGAGAACAAATAAAAAATCTCATGATCACTTCCCGATAAATGTCACCCTCTGGAACTTCGTTATGGGGAAATCTGTCAGAATGTTGCTGCAATCTTTCGCCCCGCTCATTGATCCACAATGCGTCGGTAAAGTTCACGCCGTAATCGCTGCCCGCGTGGTCGAGCGCCCTCACGCCGTCGGCGATCCGCTCCGGCAAAAGCACATCATCGGCAGCGAGGTCGATCACAAACTCTCCTTTCGCGTGAACCAGCGCGCTGTTGAATGCTTTGCAGTTTCCAACATTGCGCGGCAGCGGAAAAAATCTTATCTGTGGGTGAGCCCGCAGGAAGTCGTTGATGACTTGAACACTGTTGTCGGTGCTCGCATCATCGACAACCATGAATTGGATGTTGGGGTAAGTCTGCTGTATCACTGACTGCAAAGCCTCCGTTACAAATCGCCCCTGATTATAGCAAAGGCACACGACAGTTACGAGCGGGACGGCCATCACACGAGTTTTTTATAAAACGAGAATTTGGTGGTAGGGATTCCGCCGAGATGCAGCTTGAAATCTAGAAGCGAAAAGTTCGGCATGCCCTCAACAGCCGAGGTGCCCAGGTCAAGAATGCGAATCGAATTCCCGCGGCAGTAATCATAGACCCCTTCGAGAAGCAGCAAAGGAGGACTCACACCGTTGTACTCCCTGTCGTGGTTTAAAAGAAAATTATACAGGATGCCTGCTTTTATCCTTATTGAAACGCCGGCGCTGATCATTCTTTCCCCATCAAAGATCCCGAACAGCAGATATCGTCCGGGAAACCGGCGAACAGTTGCTTCAAGCTCCTGTGCCGTGATTGATATTCTGTAACCCTTCTCCGCGTGACATCGCGCAATAAACGCATAGACCTGGGTGATCTGCTCGTCCGGCAACCTTCGGATGGCAAGGCCTGCACTTCGCGCCTGCTGCAGCCGTAACCTTTCTGAATGGCAGATCACATCGGCGAAAGGCGTTTCACTCACCGATATCACTGCGCCACTTTCGGCCTCGGCTACGATGTATTTTTGATTCAGCAGGAAAGTTTCAAGCAGCGACAACCTGGAAGGCGAATAGGCGCGCGGAGGGTTTTTAAGGTAAACGCCTTCCACGCCCGCCCTCCTCAGTTCTTCCTCCACAAAATTCAGAAAATCGAATAAAAGAGCCGGGTTGATGTTTTCGCCGCAGTCCACGGATCCGAAGGGAGCTTTTAATGGACTTCGCGCAAGACTCCCCTGCCGATGAAAATGCAGCGACGCGGAGGCTGTGCTTGTGCGCTCATTCAGAATATAAAAGGATAGCCACCCGGTTGTATCCTGGGGGGCGAAGTATTCGGGAGTGTTAAAGATCGCTGGCTCAAAGTCGGGTGACATTTCCGGAGAAAGCGGCCCCCTATGGAATCTATAATGCCCCCCTATGCGTTTGCTCTCAATTTTGTCCATTTTATTGAATGGTTCAGGGCCGTGGGCTCACGCCACTTTCGTTCTCACTTTACTCCAGTTCTTTATTTGCCAAAAGACTTTTCCGGTTGTAAGGTGATTCCCCTGGATGTCATGTATTTTGACCATGCAGGGAACGACTACTGCGTCCATGACCTTCAACGGATCGTAAATATTTTCCGCGAACCAGTTCTCTGACACAGAAAATTCCGCAGTCGCGTCCATCTTCCCCTGGTAATGATACTCCATTTCCAGGCGCTGCATTATCAACCTGAATTTTTTCCCATCGAGTTTCGACACAAGCAAAAAGCCGGTCGTAAATTCAGATATCGTAGCCAGCGCGCAGGCGTGCAGTCCGCGAATATGATTGAAATTTCTTTTTTTATAAGGGATCAATGTTTTGAGAGAATAGTCGCCTATGTTAACGATCCTGAAGCCATGAGGTTTGTTAAAAGGCACCATCCGGTCGATTGACCAATTCAGGACTTTCAAATAAAATGAAGACCGTTTTGCTTTTTCAATTATCTTGGCCGGATCAATCATAGCTGTTTATTAGTGCATTAAGTTATAAAATCATCCGGCAGTGTCCTATTCCGAAAATGAACATTACCTGCGCACTTATCCATCCTTAACAACATGAAAAAGAAAATAGCGGTACTCGGCGCGGGGCTCGTGGGTAAAGCGATCGCCATTGATCTCTCGGAAAAGTTCGACGTCACATCCGTCGACATCAGTACCGAAGCGCTCAAGGCCTTGAGTGAAAGCAGTATCAAAACAATAAAGGCGGATCTGTCAGATCACCAAAACCTTTCCATCCTAGTGCAGCCATTCGACCTCGTCATTGGCGCTATGCCCGGATTCATGGGATTTGAGACAGTACGCACGGTCATCAAGGCTGGCAAGAACATGGTAGACATCTCCTTCTTCCCGGAGGATCCATTTGAGTTGGATGAACTGGCCAGGGAGAACAACGTGACGATTGTGACTGATTGCGGTGTAGCGCCGGGGATGGGAAATATTATTCTGGGTTATCATCACAAGCATATGAACATTGATTCCTATGAGTGCCTTGTGGGGGGATTACCCGTTGTCCGCGAATGGCCATACGAGTACAAAGCAGTCTTTTCACCCATCGATGTCATTGAAGAATATACGCGCCCCGCACGTTATGTTCAGAGCGGGGCGGTGGTCATCAAAGAAGCGCTGTCAGATCCCGAGCTCATACACTTTGATGGAGTAGGCACCCTAGAGTCCTGGAATTCGGACGGGTTAAGAACGCTGATCCGAACGATGCCGAATATCCCGAACATGATCGAAAAGACGCTGCGGTATCCGGGATGCATTGAGTACTTACGCGTGCTTCGCGCCTCCGGTTTTTTTTCATATGAAGAGATCGAAGTGAACGGAATGCGCGTGCGCCCGATCGATGTTACCGCGCGATTGTTGTTCCCGAAATGGAAACTAAAACCGGGTGAGGAGGAATTTACAGTCATGCGCATCCGCATTTCCGGCGTGGAAAATGGTTCTGCGAAGGCTTACGAATACAATGTCCTCGATCGCACGGACAAGGTCACCCAAACGCTGTCAATGGCCCGCACAACTGGTTACACCTGCACGGCCGCGGCAAGTCTCGTACTCGATGGCAGCTATAGCCGCAAAGGCATCTCGCCTCCGGAATTCCTCGGTGAAGACGAGCACAATTTCAGAAGCATCATAAACCACCTCGAAGCCAGGGGTGTCATTTACAGACGAAGAGAATCTTAGCCACCTCCTTCCACAACCTCAAACCCGACAAACAATGGACTATTGACCGTTGACTATCGACTATGACGATTCCTTTTCAGGCTCGCCTTCGTTCAGTTTGCTTTTCCAGTATCCGTAACTGAAATAGATCGCTAGTCCAACCGTGAGCCAGCCCAGGAAGTACAACCACGACAAAGCCGGGATTTCTATCAGCAGGTAAGAACAGAATAGCACACCCATGATCGGGATGAGAGAAAAGTTGCGCAGGAAAGTGAGAATACTTAACACTGACCCGAGCGCAACGAAGATCAGAAACAGGAAGGTTTGCAATCCAACGCTGCCGATGTGGCTCACGCTGCTGATCAATTCACCGCGAACAAAATACAAGTAAAGGAGGAACAACAGCGGCACGATGAACTTTCCGTTGATGTAGGGAAGCCGAAACTTTCGAGGGCTGAGTCGTTCACTTTCCTTCGACAGGCGAGGCAACATCAATACCCCGCCCGACACGAGCACAAATGCAAACAGTGTTCCGATGCTTGTGAGATCCGTCATCAGGTCGCTGGCCATAAACAGGGAAGGTACTGCAACGATGACCGCAGTGACGATTGTGGAAAACCACGGCGTCTGGTATTTGGGATGGATCTTTGAGAACGCTTTGGGTAAGAGTCCGTCGCGGCTCATGCTCATCCATATGCGGGGCTGGCCGAGTTGGAAAACCAGCAGCACACTGGTGGTTGCGACGACGGCGCTTATGGAGACGATGTATCCAATCCACTTCTGTCCTACCCTGTCGAATACAAACGCGAGGGGATCAGTCACCCTTAGCTCTGTGAAGGGAACCATTCCAGTCAACACGAAGGATATGAGTATATAAAGAACGGTACAGATCAGCAGCGAGTAGATCATTCCACGCGGAAGATCCCGCTGTGGATTTTTGCATTCCTCCGCGGTGGTGGATATTGCGTCAAATCCGATATATGCGTAGAAAACTGCCGACACACCGCGGAGAACGCCTTCGAATCCATTCGGCATAAAAGGACTCCAGTTGTTCGGCTCCACGTAAAAAAAACCGATCGCGATCACAAACAGTATCACGACGATCTTGAATACAACGAGAAAGTTGGTTGTCTTTTTACTTTCCTTTATTCCGACGTACGTGAGCACGCTGATAAGACAGACGATGATAAACGCAGGGAGGTTGATGAATATGTGTTTACCAAACAAGACCGGCGCCGACTGCCACGCGTTTTGTACGAACTGCAGGTTCTCACTGAGAGGTTTTCCCTGGGCCAGAACCGACTCAACCTCGGTGTATGCCAGCCTGGCCGTCGATGGATCCGTTGTGAGCCAGGCCGGGAGGTACAGTCCAAAACCTTCCAGGAGATTGTTGAAATAACCACTCCAGGAAATAGCCACAACGATATTTCCGATGGCATATTCGAGGATAAGCGCCCAACCGATCACCCACGCGATCATTTCTCCGAATGAAACATAAGCGTAGGTGTAAGCACTTCCGGCAATCGGGACGCGGCTGGCAAACTCGGCATAACAAAGCGCCGAAAAACCGCAAGTGACGGCAGTGATGATAAAGAGAAGTGAAATGGCCGGCCCCCCGTTGTAAGCCGCAGAACCTATCGTGGAAAAGATACCAGCGCCAACGACGGCCGCAATCCCCATAGAAACCAGATCCTTCACGCCGAGCACTTTCTTCAAGCCGCCGTGGATCTCTGTCTCCCGCGCAGCTTCCTGAACGATCTTTGACATCGACTTTTTCCTGAAAAGTGGGTTGGCCATTTCGTTGGATTCTGTTTAAGCAGCCAAAATAACAAAATAAACCAGTTGGAGAACGAGGATCTTTTTGACGATGTTAAGGGAGAGACCGGTTGGCGGAACTGATCCGCGCTGCGTTCCGATGGCGCGCCCCCCTGGGGTAGCAGGAAAATACTCGAAAGCACGCGAATGTCCGGCGAAAACTGTTCACGAGTTAAAAATTTTCAGCTATCTTAAGGCACCTTTATCTGCCTAGGGTAAATTTTTTTGGGTATATAATTTCATTTTTTGCATGGATGTTGGAGTCAACGAAAATGAGGATCAGCTCTCTGGCATTGAAGAACTGAGGATCAGCATTACTGCTGAAGAGATTAACAATCTGCCGCTTCGTACATTTGAAGGGAAGACATTTGTCGTCAGCAATCCTGACCAGCTGAGCAAGATCGTGCGGGAAATCGAATCACATGAAGTTGTTGGCTTTGACACGGAGACAAGGCCAAGTTTCAAAAAAGGTCAGATGTACCAGGTGTCGCTTCTGCAGCTCGCGATCCCGGAGAAAGTGTTTCTCATCCGCCTTAACCACACGGGGGTCACCGAAGAACTTGCCGGGCTTTTTTCGAATCCGCGCATCATTAAGGCCGGAGTAGGCATTCGCGATGATCTCAAGGCTTTGCAGAAACTCAGGCCGTTTGAACCAGTGAACTGCTATGACCTCTCAACACTGGCCAAAGAAGCAGGTCTTCAGGTTGAGAGTGTCAAAAAACTTACCGCGCTGTTGCTCGGCTTCAGGATCTCCAAGAGCGCCCAGACATCAAACTGGGAAGTCGTTACCTTTACCCAAAAACAGATCGAATACGCTGCAACCGACGCGTGGGTTTGCCTGATGCTTTATCACAAGCTGAAACCCAAATAGCCGATTATTTTTGCCGCATCCGAACAAAATGACAAACTCCCCCAAGATCATTGAAAAGAAGCTTTTATCAGACAATTGGTACAAGCTTTACAAGTACACATTTGAGATTTCCGATAAAAAAGGTAACACGCTCCGTCAAAGCCGCGAAGCCTATGACCGCGGCAATGGAGCTGTGATCCTTCTTTACAACCGCGTACTCAAGACCGTTATCCTTACCAAACAATTCAGGCTGCCGACCTTTGTCAACGGGAATACAGACGGGATGATGATAGAGGCCTGCGCCGGGCTGCTGGACCAGGACAATCCAGAAGACTGTATCCGCAGGGAAACAGAAGAGGAGACCGGATATCGCATCGACCACGTCCACAAGATCTACGAAGCTTACATGTCTCCCGGATCGGTCACCGAGATCCTTTATTTTTTCACCGGCGAATATTCGAAAGACCAGAAAGTGAACGAGGGAGGCGGCGTTGACGAGCACGAAAACATCGAAGTGCTCGAATTGCCGTTTGAAAGAGCCTATGGCATGATCGGTACCGGCGAGATCAAAGATGCCAAGACCATCATGCTCCTTCAGTACGCGAAGTTGCACCTGGGCATGTAGGCAGGTTTTTACCGACCAGTAACCTCCATTCACCTACACTCCGCCGGCGCCGGCCTATCTCATGTGGCCGCGCAGCCCGCGCCACCGTATATTTGGACAACAAATCAATAATATGGAAACGTATAACAGGAACGCAGGCAATGTTGACCCGGTCAGCACACGCAAGCCAAAGGATCCCAACAGGATCGGACAGTTACTTGCGGGGTTATTCGTTGTCGGAATTGGCGTGCTCTTGCTTGCCCGACAGGCAGGAATGGATTTTCCCCGATGGATATTTTCCTTCGAAAGCATCCTGATCGCGGTAGGCCTATACCTGGGCATCAGGCACTCGTTCCGCGGAGTCGTATGGCTTATCCCGGTTTTGATCGGCGGGTTCCTGCTCCTCGACGATTTTTATCCGGAATTCGACATTGAAGATTTCACCTGGCCATTGATCATTATTGGTATTGGCTTGTTTATCATGTTCAGGGCCACTAAAAAAAAAGCTGACTGGAAAAAGTGGGAAGCGGATGCTGCGCTGCATGAAGACACTTCCGACGAGGTACTGGACTCAACCGTTATCTTCGGAGGAGCCAAGAAAAATATCATCTCAAAGAATTTCCGGGGTGGAGAGGCGGTAACTGTCTTCGGGGGAACAGAGATCAACCTGATGCAGGCAGATCTTACCGGTCCCGTTGTCCTTGAACTCACACAGGTATTCGGAGGAACCAAGCTGATCGTTCCTCCGCACTGGAAGGTGTGGTCCAAAGATATGGTGACCATTCTCGGAGGCATCGACGACAAGCGCCCGATGATGGGGAATCCCGCGGAAGACACGAATAAGACACTTATACTCAAGGGAACATGCATGCTTGGCGGCATCGATATCAGAAGTTATTAGTACAAGTATTAAACCGGTAAGGGTTCGTCCTGCCTTAACAGTAATCATCCATGAACTGGTATATCTCCAAGATCGTATTCAAGATCTCTTCTGAAAATACGCAGCACAAACCCCAGTTTGATGAACAACTGCGGTTGATTGCAGCAG
>CBFGXV010000010.1:0-15906 GCA_965652755.1 uncultured Chryseosolibacter sp.
ACGTGAAAACAACTGGCAGCAAACTGTCTTTGGAGTCTTTATTTTATTGGTGCTCGCTTCGTCGGCTTACCTCGTATTTAAGAAATAGCTAATTTTCGCATCTTAAGATCCATCCACGGCTCAAACCTTTTCATGGGAAATTCTTTCGGTAAAATCTTTCGCATTACAACATTTGGTGAGTCGCACGGGCCTGCTATCGGCGTAGTCATCGACGGTTGCCCTGCAGGTCTTGTGATTGATGAGGCCTTCATCCAGGCAGAGCTGACGCGGCGCAGGCCGGGACAGTCCAGAATAACTACGCAGCGCAAGGAGGACGACACATTGAACATCCTCAGCGGTGTTTTTGAGGGAGTGAGCACGGGAATGCCCATTGCCCTTACCATTGAAAATCAAGATCAGCGAAGCAAGGATTACAGTCACATAGCGGAGAGCTTCCGACCTTCCCATGCCGACTTTACATATGAGGCGAAATACGGTATTCGCGATTACCGCGGAGGCGGCCGTAGTTCGGCCCGCGAAACGGCAGCGCGGGTAGCAGCCGGCGCAGTCGCGAAATTGTTCCTGCGACAGCATGGGATTTCCATTAATGCATTCGTTTCGCAGGTAGGGGATGTCAGGAGTCCGCATTATACCACGCTGGATCTTTCAAAGACAGAAGACAATATCGTCCGGTGCCCGGATGCCGCAACAGCTGAAAAAATGATCGCCCTCATCGATCAGGTCCGGCTTGACCGCGACACGATCGGCGGCATCGTCACCTGTGTGATTGAAAATGTCCCGGTCGGTCTGGGCGAGCCAGTATTTGATAAGCTTCACGCTGAGCTGGGTAAAGCCATGCTAAGTATTAATGCTGTGAAAGGCTTCGAATACGGAAGTGGATTTGCCGGGATAGCGATGAGGGGCTCGCAACACAACGATGCATTTTACCGGGAGGGTGACAGGATTCGGACCAAAACCAATTATTCCGGAGGCATTCAGGGCGGCATCTCGAACGGCGAACCCATCTATTTTAATGTTGCCTTCAAACCTGTCGCGACTATCATGCAGGATCAGGAAAGCATTGATACCAACGGAAACCCCGTGACTGTTTCCGGCAAAGGAAGGCATGATCCGTGCGTTGTACCGAGGGCTGTGCCCATTGTTGAAGCGATGGCGGCTCTTGTCATTGCTGATTTTTATTTGCAAGCGAAGACAGTCAAAAACGCCGGGTAGCATCTCTGGCAGCTGTAGAATTTAATACGCAATAGCAAGACCTTCCTCCGAATACACCGCGTTATGGCCGGGGCACGACTTTTAAACCAGGGTTTAGAAAAAACATCATATGAAAACCTTAGGTATTTTACTCATTGTGATCGGAGCGATCATGACTGTGTTCACAGGATTTAATTTGATCACAAAGGAAGAAGTAGCGGACGTGGGCCCGATTGAAATTAACAAAACCGAAAAGACTCCAATCTATTGGTCCCCTGTCACAGGTGCAATACTACTTGTTGCCGGAGTTGTGATCGTGGCGACAAGCAGAAAGGGATCCCGGGTTTAATTAAAATCCGTAACATCTGTCTCCGCAAATTCACCTTCCCATTTGGCTATCACCACCGTAGCCAGGCAGTTGCCTATTACGTTTACGGAGGTCCTTGCCATGTCCATCAATTCATCAATGCCAAGGATAGCCATGATTGGCCAGAGGGGTAACCCAAAGGATGCTGCAGTTCCAAGAAGGATGACCAGGGTTGCCCGCGGCACCCCGGCCACGCCTTTGCTGGTCAGCATTAGCGTAAATACCATCAGCACCTGCTCGCCTACACTCAGGTCTATGTTGGCAGCCTGAGCGACAAAGATCGATGCGAGGGCAAGGTAAAGCGTGCTTCCGTCCAGGTTGAAAGTATATCCGGTTGGCAAAACGAATGATACAATTTTTCGGGGAACACCCAGCTTCTCCATATTTTCCATCGCTTTTGGCAGCGCTGACTCAGAGCTGGTAGTTGCAAATGCGATTGAAACCGGTTCGGATATAGCCTTGACGAATTTTCGTATTGGCACCTTAAAGAAGAGCGCTACGGGAAGAAGAACGCCGGCGAGGAAAACGAGCAAGGCACCATATAAAGTAAAAAGTAACTTCAGCAGGTACATGAGGATGTCAATGCCAAGGTGACCCACAGTCACGGCAATGGCGGCTCCTACGCCAAATGGCGCAAAATGCATGATGATGTTCGTGAACTTGAACATCGTCTCCGCCAGCCCTTCTGTGAACTCGAGCACAGGCCTTTTCCTTGGCTCCGGCAACATGGCGAGCGAAATACCAAAAATGATACTGAAGACAACAATGGGCAGAACATCGCCATGGTAAATACTCTTGATGAAATTTTCCGGAAACACGTGAAGGATGGTTTCGTCCCACGTCTGAGGTTTTGCTTCAGGTAAGTCCTGCTCAAATCCCTGAGGGATCACAATCCCTACCCCCGCCTTGCTGATGTTGATTGCCAGTACGCCAATGACCAGCGCGATCGTAGTGACTACTTCAAAGTACAGGATGGATTTCCAACCCATGCGACCTACCTGTTTCAGGTTCGAATGGCCGGCTATGCCAACGACAAGCGTGGCAAAAAGGATAGGTGCGATGATCGTCTTTATCAGACGTAGAAATATCTGGCTCAGCACCCGCAGATTCTGGGAAAATTCCGGAAAGTTTAGTCCGATCTCCGTTCCGATAACCATGCTGATCAGGATCCAGGTAGTCAGCGACTTTTTCTGAATCGCAAACAGGATCAGTAAAAACCACGCGGCCCAGCGGCTACCTGTTAAAAGGATGGGATTGACTGCAATTATGTTGTAGAGATCCGCCAGATGGATTAAAGCAGAAAAAGTAAAAAGCAATAAAAAAACCTGAACAATCCTTTTCTTAGTCACTGGTTTAGATTTGATGAGAAATTGTTGGACCGAAGGCGTGAATATAGGAAAAGTTGCCGTTTTGAGGCCGATAAATCACAGGAGGACTCAAAATACAGGCGGTTCGCTTGAAATTGCAGAACTTAAATTCACTATTTTTGTTGAGGTATAAAAAGAACGTATGCTGCAAACAGTCCCGAGAAATATCCATATCTACCTGGAATCGAATCCCAATCCGAATTCCTTGAAATTTGTAGTCAACGAGATGCTCATTCCTGAGGGTTTAAGCTTTGATTTTCCGGATATTGAAAGCACTGAAAACGCGCCTTTAGCAAAAGAGCTGTTCTCCTATCCTTTTGTTGACAGGGTCTTTTACATGAGCAACTTTATCACGGTGACCAAAAAAGAAGCTGTCGAGTGGCTCGAGGTACAAAACGTCATTAAAGATCATATCAGGAAATTCCTCGAGTCGGGAAAGTTTATCATCGAGGTGGATGAGAGCCAATCCATGCCGGCGCAGGAAGAAACGGAAACGGTAAAAAAGATCAAGACGATCCTCGAAGAATACATTCGCCCGGCCGTCGAACAGGACGGCGGTGCGATCACATTTCACTCATTTCACGACGGCATTGTCAAAGTGCGGCTCCAGGGTTCGTGCAGTGGATGTCCGTCGTCGATGGTCACGTTAAAGGCTGGCATAGAGAACCTGTTCAAACGTATGATGCCCGACGAGGTCCAGGCAGTCGAGGCGCTTGCATAATAAGAAACGATATGTAAAAAAAACCGGTGAATAAACCGGTTTTTTTTATTAACATGGATTACAGAATGTTTTCGAACCGGTAAAAGAAACAAAATATAAAATGTTTTTCTTGCACCTTACGCTTAATCAATATCTTTAATCATGCGCAACATAACGATCTTACTCGTCTTCTTTTTCTCCTCTCTGGGAGCTCAGCCAATTACGGTGATGTCTTATAATATCCGTTACGACAATCCGGGCGATGGTGTCAATCAGTGGGATAAACGCAAAGACAAAGTTTTCGCACTCCTGAAAAAATACGACCCTGACATCATTGGTGTGCAGGAAGCGCTTCACCATCAGCTCACGGATATTTCCGGCAACCTGAAGCAGTATGAATTTTTCGGTGTCGGTCGTGATGATGGGAAACAAAAAGGTGAATTCTCCGCCATATTCATCAGGAAAAAACGCTTCAGGATTATAGAACAAAACACGTTCTGGTTATCAAAGACACCGGAAGTACCAGGAAGCAAGGATTGGGATGCAGCGATCACACGGGTTGTTACCTGGGCGCGTCTTGAAGATAAAAAAACAAAGCAGGTCTTTGTGATGATCAACACCCATTTTGATCACAGAGGAAAGGAATCAAGAAAACACAGCGCTGCCTTGTTAAAGGAGCGCGCAGCTATGCTCGCCAAAGATCTTCCTGTCATCATCACTGGTGATTTCAACTTTACCCGTGAAGCTCCTCCATACGAGGTGATGATGAATCCCTCTCCGATCCGCCTTATCGATACAGCGCCAGCGGATTCCGCGCCGGGTACTTCATGCGGATTTGAGTTGAACGCGCGGCCTTGCAACGCGATCGATTATATTTTCCATACAGAGCAATGGTCTTCGAAAAATTATAAGGTTGTCCAGGACAACGATGGCAAATATTATCCATCTGATCACCTGCCGGTGGTAGTAGACGTTTCGTTGGAGGAGCGACGGAAAAAGTAGCGCACTTTACGATGATGAACAAAAAAGCCGGTTACTCTTAACCGGCTTTTTTTATGAACCGACTGCGGCGGAATGTTCATGGGCCATCGCATCTTCAGAATATCCTTGTTTTGGTTCAGGCATACTTTTGTTATCGATGCGAGCAGGAAAAAGAAAAAATAATAATCTGCACTATGAACTTAGAAGCGCTTGAATCCTACACCTCGCAATTGTTCTCTGTTGCTCCCGGCGTCTGGGGGAAAAAAGATGTATTTGTAAATTTTTATATGATCCAGGATCAGACAACAGGTGCGTGGGCACTTGTAGATGCCGGTCTGAAATGGTCCGCGCCGAAGATCCGCAAGATGGCAGAGGAACTTTTCGGTGAAGGAACAAGGCCCGCGGCAATCATCCTCACGCACGGTCATTTTGATCACGTCGGGGCGCTTGCAAAGCTTATCGAAGAGTGGAACGTTCCGGTGTATGCGCATAGCCTGGAGATCCCATACCTCACAGGACAATCTTCGTATCCGCCGCCGGACCCGACAGTAGGCGGAGGGTTGATGGCGTCGATGTCATGGATGTATCCGAAGGGTCCTATCAATGTGCAGGATTATATTCGCACGCTTCCTGACAACAACACGATCCCCGAATTTTCAGAGTGGAAGTATATTCATACACCCGGGCATTCACCGGGGCACATCAGCTTATTCCGCGAAAAAGATCGCGTGCTGATCGCGGGTGACGCTTTCGTCACCACGAAGGCCGAGTCTGCTGTGTATGCATTAAGTGGAATCAAACACCTTTCCGGTCCTCCGAAATATTACACATGTAACTGGGCTTCGGCGGAACTGTCGGTAATAAAACTCGCGGCGCTTGACCCGGAGCTTGCTGCCACAGGACACGGAAAATATATGCGCGGCGAAGAATTACGTGGCGCATTGAAAAATCTTTCGACTCGTTTCAAGAGCGTAGCACTTCCCGAAGACGGAAGATATGTCAACGAACCTGCCGTAACCAACGAGCAAGGCGTAATGTATCTGCCTCCGGCCACGGAGAAAATGACACGTCTCGCGAAAGTGCTTGGTATCACACTCGCAATTGCTTCTATCGCGTTAATCGTATATCAGCAAAACCGCAACAGGAAACGCACTCACGTGAATGGAGTCGCTAAGGAATTTGATGTTCAGTACACATGAAGCTGAAGTGTTGCAAAAAAAAATAAAGGGACTGCGCGTCCCTTTATTCGTTTTCACCATTGTTAACCATTAGATCTCTTCTACCGGATCCTGAGGGACGATTTTAAAATTCAGTTCCTCCTCTACTCCCGTGACGCTCGTTGAAAGAATACGCGAGTTGCCTAAAACCACGGGATTAAAAAGAAGTTGGCGTTCGTGGACGTGGAGTGTTGCCTCATCGCTGAGGATTGCCGGACTGACTGCGCGCGCATTTCCCGCGATAACAACCGACCGCCCCTGCAGCGCCTCGCACTTTAGCTCTTTATAGGTGACATGAGTAAGATCCAGCGTGCAATCACCCGACATCTTCCGGATTACTATCCGGTCGCACTTGCCCCGGAATGAAATCCTTCCACTGCCTTTGATATTGAGTGTTACCGAGTATTTCGGACTATATATTATTCCCGACAGCCGGAAATTTCCTGTCACTTTAAGTTCGGTATCTCCATGACTTCCAATAAGCAAGTCGTCCTGATGGATATCTCCGGTAAGCGTGAGCTTAACTTTCTTCTTCTTTGCTTTAATCTTCTTCACTCTGGTCTTTCACTGAATTCTTCTCAGCGCTCCTCTTTCAATCGTATCGTATACTCTAAAATTCTTCAAAGCCCTCGTTGCCATTTCCGTTGTTGCGGCCGCCCTCTCCGCCGCCATTACGATCACGGTTCTTCATCTGATTCAGCCGGTAAGTAAATGTCAACCTGATCTGTCGCGGAGCCCATTGTGATACTGATTCCGCATAATAGTTCTCCTCCGCAATCTCAGTGATTGATCTCCACTTTCTTGTATTTAAAAGATCACGCACATTTGCGCTGATGGTACCTTTTCCTTTGAGAATGTCTTTGGCAAGCGCCAGATCAAGTGAATACGATGAAAGCTGGCGTCCCTGGGTGGTTTTCCTCGGACCTCTGTAGAATAAAGACGTCTGGAATTCGAAACCTTTGCTGATCGTCATCTTTGACGTTGTTCTCGCGTGAAATGAATACGTATCACGGTTCAGTGATTGGCCCTCAAACTGGCCTTCTGTCATAGCCCGGAAGAAGTTTGCGCTTGAATTGAGCTCCCACCATCTGCCAAGCGTGTAGGAAAAATTGAATTCAAGTCCATACGAGTCGGTGCTCCCAACGTTGATGGGAAACACGCGTGTCGTTCCGTCATCATCGACTTGCACGATTCTCTGGATATCACCCACGCGGTGTCGGTAATATGCGCTGGAGAGAACGGATCCCTTATCCCAGTTGACGAGGTAGCCGGTTTCAAAAGAGTGCGTGTACTCCGGATTGAGGTCCGGATTGCCCTGGAAAAAGTTGCGTGTATCGGAAAAATTGGAAAAAGGAAGCAGCTCACGAAAATGCGGGCGATTGATACGCTTGCTGTAACTCAACTGCAGTGTTTTGTTTTTATTCAACTCGTACCCGAGGTTCAGACTGGGGAAGACGTTAAAATATTCGCGTGGATTGGTTTCATTCGTCTCGGTCAATTCCGTTCGTATATCCGAGTATTCGCCGCGTAATCCCGCTTGTACTGAAAACTTGCCGTACTTGTTCCCGGCCATGAGGTACCCGGCGTGTATCGTCTCGTTGTAAATAAGATTGTTGTTAAAGGCCGGAAACACCTGCCAGTTGCCCTCGGCATCGAGCTGTTCAAAGGCGTATTCATTGTTCACTTCCCTCGCCGTACTCCTGACCCCTGCTTCAAATTTCCCGTTGGTACCGAATGGATGCACGTAATCGCTCTGAACAAACCAGTTCTTGTCATTGGCGAGGTTTTCGGCACGCTGAAATATGGTGGTTTCGTTTTCAACCTGCGTGAAGTCGGAAGTTTCATCGTCGTACCGCTCGTTATATTGAAAATCGACAGTAAAGGTCTGATCCTTGCGCTTAAACAGGCGCTTGTAGTTAAAGGCGGCTTCGATATTCTTTTCGTCCTCATGTTCCCTGTCTGTCCGAACCATCGTGCCGGCAGCCTCACCGTTGACGAAATCGTTATACGTAAGCCTTGAACGGTTCAGGCCGTCCCCGAAGTTGTACATGATGGAGCCTGTGATGCTATTTTTGTCATCAATAAAGTAATCGAGACCGCCCATAATGTTATGAGAAAGCTCTGACCGGCTGCGATCGCCGTCCTGGAATGTTTCCCTTTCTCCGGCATTGAAACGCTGATACATGGTGGAATAACCGGGACTTTTGCGGTAGTCCATGCCATAACTCGAAAACAGGTTGAATTTTTTTCGCCTGAGGTTCAGACTGTAAGAGCCGCCGATGAAATCCGGATGACCTACCACACCGGTAAAAGTGCCATTCAATCCGTTTTCCTGGTTTTTCTTTAAAACAATGTTGATTATGCCGACTTCTCCCGAGGCCTCATATCGCGACGACGGGTTTGTGATCACTTCCACTTTTTCAACCAGATTGGCCTGCAGGTTCCGCAATGCGTCCGGATCGCGTGAAGTAAGCCCGGAAGGTTTTCCATTGATTAAAATGCGCACATTTTCATTACCCCGAAGGCTGACGGTTCCATCGACTTCGACACTCACGGACGGAACGCTGTTCAGAATGTCGGCTGCGTTTCCCCCGCTCGTGCTGAGGTCCGATCCCACATTAAATACCCGCTTGTCGAGCTGAAGTTCCATTTGCGATTTTTGGCCTTCGATCTCTACTGTCTCCAACAGCTTTGTGTCTGCCTCGAGCACGATATTGCCCAGGTCAATATTCTTGTCCCTAACGTTTACATTCGGAATTATTTTTTCCCGATATGACAGGAAAGTTACTTTGATGTAATAATTGCCGGGCTTGATGCTGATATCAAAGACGCCCGTTTCATCCGAAGCAGCGCCTCCAACCAGCGCGGAGTCCAGATTGCTGTACACTGCAGCGTTAGCAAATGGAATAGCGAGGTTCTGGTTATCAATGACTGCGCCCCTGACGATATAAGTTTTCTCGGTGCTTTGCGCATAAACCGGGCGTTGCGTGAATGGGAATAGTTGCGTGAATGGAAATAGGAGAACAAACAGTAAGAAACGCGTCATAGCTTTTAGAAAGTTGAATACAACCAGTGATACTATAACGCAAATTTGAAAATTCAGTTTGAAGAGGGGAGGGAAACATTTTGAAGGAATCTTGAAGTTTTACTCAAGACATGATGAATGGTTGTCAGGCAGCATTAAAGGTAATATTCAAGACATGCCGGCCGTCGATGTAGTCGTATTTTACTGTGAGCTTGCTTACTTCGCAGATCTGTTTCACGATAGCCAGGCCGAGGCCTACCGATTCATCGTTCGTATTACTGCGTTTGAATCGTTCGAACACGTGGTCCAATGGAATCTGCGGTGGCGCGCCGGTATTTGACACCAATAGCCTCCGGGTTGTAAGGCTAATTAGTATTTCGCCGCCATTTACGTTGTGACGTATTGCGTTGCTCAGTAAATTCGTGATTAGAATGTCGGCGAGCGAGGGGTGAATGAGTACGCGCACGTTCTCCGCAATCCCCTTCTTTAGCGCAATCGATTTCATTTCAATCAGCTCTGACAAGTCGTTCAGGATGGTGTGCACGTGCTGGCTGAGGTTAATCGACTCAACGGCAGTAAACTCCTGATTCTCCAGCTTATTCAACAGCGTGAGCGAATGATTGATCTTTGAAAGTTTCTCTATTGAATTCAGGGCGGAGAGGATCTGATTACCCTGTTCCTCCGTGAGTGGCGATTCGAGCAATAGCTCCAGCTTCCCACGTATGATCGCCAGTGGTGTCTGTAATTCGTGAGACGCGTTTTCTGTAAATTCTTTCAACGCGCGGTAGTCGGCCCTGGCCTTGCCTGTCATGTTCTTAAGAAAGTAATTCAGTTGCTCGAACTCCTTTGTACGTGTAGCCGGAAGGTTAATTCCCTTTTCTTTCCTCAGAGAAAAATTTTCGATCGCTTTGAGGGTCTGATGGAAGGGAGCTAGTATTCGCCTGGAAATCAGAAGATTGGTAACCCCGACAATTGCCAGCAGAATCAGAAAGATCCACCCGAGGGATTCCCTGACACCTTCGGCTATTTCGTCCGGCTCTGCCACAAAATCATACATCGCAACCTTGTAGTGTTTTTCCCCGATATGGTATGAGGATTCAACTGTTAACTTTCTGTCAAGAGCCCGCAAACGTGGCCTGTATATGGCCATGGTGTCATAAACATTAAGCTCAATCTCAGGGGCCTCCCGGTCGACCTCCGTAATCTCGACGTATTCGCTTTCAAGGTCATTTGGCGAGCGGCCCTGCTCCAGTTCGGTCGCGATATTATCAATGTGGCTTTTGATCCTCCTTATAGCTTCAGCGTCAACTTCATGCTGCACGCGCGAAAACATGATCAGGCCGCCGCCAACAAGCACCAGACTGGTGATAATTATAAACCATATCGTGAACTTGTCGACGAGCTTCATGGCTTGTTCGTATCGAATTTATAACCCAGTCCGTACACGGTGCCGATATAGTCTTTGCCTCCTGCGGCAGTGATTTTTTTCCGCAGGTTTTTAACATGCTGATATACAAAGTCAAAATTTGAAAGATTGTCTGTATAATCTCCCCACAAATGTTCTGCAATAGACTGGCGGGTCAGCACGCGGTTCTTGTTAACAAGAAAGTACACCAACAGGTCGAATTCCTTTTTGGTCAGCTCCAGAAGGTGGTCATTCACCCGGGCCTCCATCGAGTCTGTGTTGACCGTGATTTCCTCAAAAGACATCACCGAATCGCCCTTCAGACTTTTTCTGCGATAGATCGCTTTCAGCCGTGCGTGAAGCTCAGTCAGATGGAACGGTTTGGTGAGGTAGTCATCTGCTCCCAGCTCAAGCCCGGTGATCTTGTCGTCAAGCGAATTCCTGGCGGAAATTATCAGAATACTTGATTCAATTTTTTCTGTCTTTATGAATTGAAGCAGATTCAGACCATTGCCGTCCGGCAACATGATGTCAAGGATGATGCAATCGTACTGAAACGCGATAAGTTTTTTTTGTGCGTCGTAATGGGTATAGCATAATTCGCACACATAGCCCTCGCGTACCAGGAAGCCCTGGATATTGTCTGCAAGTTCGCGGTTATCTTCGATGATCAACACCTTCATTGCAAAGCTGTAAAATAAATAACCTGCCTGGTCGACCGGCAGGTTAAGTTATATGTTTTTGCGAATACTAAAAAGCCCGGATTTTTTCGCGGTATGCGATATCCGGCATTACGCGGCGTTGAATTCTATTTGCCCTTTAACTCAGGCAGGACAAAGTCATCGAGCGGACTTGGTAACTTCATCATCGCTTCAATATCCTCCGGCTTCCGCGGTGCAGAGATTGACAGGTGTTCATTGCCATCGCGTGTGATAAGAAAGTCATCTTCGATGCGCACTGCGATCCCCCACCACCGTTTGTCGCAATCTGCGTTCTCCGGGATATAGATTCCAGGTTCGATGGTAATGACCATATTCTCCTTCAACTTGTCGTAATCACCGCGGTCATGGACGTCGAGCCCAATGTGATGACAGCATCCATGTGGATAGTACAGATGTTG
Source organism: uncultured Chryseosolibacter sp. (assembly GCA_965652755.1). Taxonomy (GTDB): domain Bacteria; phylum Bacteroidota; class Bacteroidia; order Cytophagales; family Cyclobacteriaceae; genus Chryseosolibacter. Next base: position 11,374 of record CBFGXV010000010.1, read on the forward strand.
TTCGTTTTCACTCTTTATGATGCCGAGTTCTTTTAATCCGCGGTTGACCACCTGCTTCGTTGCAATTGTCAGCTCCGCAAAGGTGGTTCCCGGTCTGCATATTTTCATTGCTTCCTCCTGTGCTTTCAGGACGAGGTTATAGATCTGTTTTTGTTCGGGGGAGAATTTTCCGTTCGCAGGTATGGTCCTGGTGATGTCGGCGGTATAGCCATGGTATTCGGCTCCGAGATCCATCAAGACAAGTTCCCGCGAGGTGATGTTCGGCTTGTAGTTGTCAATGTAGTGAAGTATGCAGCCGTTGTGCCCACCGCCGACGATGGATGGATAACCGAGGTCTTCGGCCTGGTATTTTTTTGAAGACAAATTCGTGGATTCCCTGCACCTCGCGCTCGGACATTCCCGGCTTCATCGCTTTCATTACCTCTACCTGTCCGGCACAGGAGATCTGTACCGCTTTCCGGATCATTGCAATTTCTTCCTGAGTTTTGATGCCCCTCAGGTCATCCATTATCGTTGAGAGGTCGCTGGTATTCAGGTTATTTTTTCTGGGTTCCCGGCTCACCACGGTGCTCTCGGGCGAAGGATAGTTCACCTTCACCTTAAATTGCTGAATCAGGTCGAAAAGATCGGCGGGGTCTTCGCCATCATCGCGGACATCGTTCTTGAAATCGAAGAAAAGTATCTGATCAAATCTGCTGAAATCCACATTGTACTTTTGGAATTCGACATTATTGAAGGCCTGCTCGAAACCCAATCGTTGCTTTACGCCGGCATCGCCTAACCTGCGGCCTTCCCACAGTTCACGCATGGCATCGCGCGGTTGAACAAAAACAATTTCGTCATATGCCTGGCCGTTCGCTGCAGTTTGCTTCTCCTTGAAGATAAACAGCACCGCATTGGGCTCCTTGTACCCCGTCAGGTAATAGAAATCCGGATCCTGATGATACACATAGTCCACATCGTTAGACCGGTTCCGGACAGGGTTGGCAAAGAACACAGCTACCGAATTTGACGGGAGGCTTTGTCGGACTTTCGCCCTCCTTTCCCGGTGGAATTGTTTATCCAGAAAATCGTCTGGCAGATCCTTTCCGTTCTGCTGTGCGAGTGCGGTGAAGGCGAAAAAGAAAAGGATCAAACAGGATACAGTCTTCATATTGGATATGTTATGTACTAATCTCGTGAAATTATTTCTAATTGAACGGAGTCTGCGCCAAACAGGATGAACATTCATTTCTTCAGGCCAGTAATTTTTTGACTCGCCCCTGTAACAGGTCCAGCGCACCTATTGGCATCCTGGGTTATGACATCCCTTTGACCTGATCAGATCTCCTCCAGCATATAATCTTTGCCCTTCCCGTAGGTAATGAGTTCCTTCAACCTGAATCGCTCAAGGGTCAACAGATCTTTTACTTTAAAATCACCATTTCCAAGCACACTTTCGACTACGAACTCATGCTTTTCGCCGTAATTGATGAGCCGGTATTTTTTACCCGTGCGCAGAACATCGAACGAAAGACCAGCCATAAATTTTATAGATCTTCTTCGCGTTCGAGCATCAAAATGGATGCCTGAGGTACGATAAAGTATTTTTCCTTTTCGTAAATAACCTCTACCGCGCCGCGCTGCAGGAAAATTGCCAGATCGCCTTCCTGCGCCTGCAGGGGAAGGTATCTCACCTGATCATCTTTGCCCTTCCACATTTCATCCTCGTCAGCGGGAAGTGGCAGCGGGTAACCCGGCCCCACTTCGATGACATAGCCGCTTTGGATCTTTTCCTTTTCCTGAACGCCAGGGGGGAGGTAAAGGCCACTTTCGGTCTTGTCAGTCTGCTTCGTTGGCTGAATGAGAACCCTGTCACCGACCACGATCAGTTTCTTGAGTTTGTTATCCGGGGTAATTTTCATGATTGACATTTTCTTCAAGCTCCAAATGTCGCATAAAAACATTTCTGTGGAAATATTGTTCCCAACATCCAATGTCATTGTTTATCTTTAGTTACAAAAAATCCGCGAATCATGAGAAATATGTGCTTCATCCTCTGTCTTTTGTGGTTGTCTCATCTGCAGATCCTTGGTGCCGATCCCACCCCCCTTGCCATTGGTTCAACCGCCCCGGATTTTGCGCTGCCCGGCACTGACGGAAAGACGTACTCTCTCAAGGATTTTGCATCGTCGAAAGTGCTCGTCATCATCTTTACATGTAACCATTGCCCTACTGCCCAGGCGTACGAGGATCGCATGAAACAACTGGTGACGGATTATAAGGCCAAGGGAGTAGCCGTGGTTGCCATCTCGCCCAACGATCCACTGGCCGTTACCCTCGGGGAAATGGGCTATACCGACGTCGGTGACAGCTTCGAGGAAATGAAGATCCGCGCCACCGATAAAAGCTTCAACTTTCCATATCTATACGATGGAGAAACGTCGAAGGTCTCGATGCAGTATGGTCCGCAGGCAACACCCCATGCATTCATTTTCGACAAGCAAAGGAAGCTGCGCTATACCGGTCGAATCGACGACGGTGAAAAGCCAGGCACTGCAAAGAACCACGATACACGTAATGCAATTGACGCGCTCCTCGCCGGCAAACCTGTTCCCGTTGATAAAACCAAAACCTTTGGATGCTCCATCAAATGGCCGGACAAGCGCGACTATGCCAATTCGGAAATAGCAAAGTATGCAAAGGAAAAGGTATCCCTTGAAGATATTGATCTCCAGGCCGTGAAAGCCCTCATTAAAAACGATGGGGTTAATTACCGGTTGATCAACGTTTGGGCTACGTGGTGTGGACCTTGTGTTATGGAATTTCCCTCATTCGTGGATATGCATCGCATGTACCGGAACCGTGAGTTCGAGATGATCTCCATCTCCTTTGATGATCCTGGCCGCAAACAGAATGCACTGAACTTTTTGACTAAGAAGCAGGCTTCCATGAAGAACTACCTTATTAGCGGCGACCGATACGATTTTATTGAAGCCATAGATCCCAAATGGGAAGGTGCCTTGCCTTACACACTCTTCATCGGCCCCGGTGGAAAGATCATCTATAGCAAGCAGGGCATCATCGATGCCCTGGAAATGAAACGAATTGTAGCAGACGCTATTGGCCGCATCTATTAATAGCGGACGGACCGACTTGTCAGTACAGTTTTGAATGCTGATGTCCTGGAAATGCGCCCAGGAGTTGAATTGAAAGCAAGTGGTTATTCGTCTGAATTATCAATGGCACGCTGCGTGATCTTTTCATCAATGCGCCTGGTATTCCGGGCACCCATTTCCCTTAACTTTTCAGCCTGATTTACCATATTGCCGCGCCCCGTCACAAGTTTTTTCATTGCCTCTTCATAGGTGCTGCGTGTCGAGGTCAGCTGATTCCCGACCTTCACCATGTCATCCATAAAGAGTTTAAATTTGTCATAGAGCTTGCCGCTTTCTTCCGCTATCTGAAATGCGTGCTGGCTCTGCTTATCCATCTTCCACATGCTTGCAATCGTGCGCATCGTGGCCAGCAGTGTGGTAGGACTTACTATGACTATGCGGCGTTCCCATGCGTAGTTGAACAACTCCTGGTCTGCCTGCAGCGCAAGGGAAAATGACGACTCAATGGGCACGAACATCAGCACAAAATCCGGAGTATTGAATTCCAGGGAGCTGAAATAATTCTTTTCACTCAGGATCTTCACGTGATTCTTCATCGAATCCAGATGCGCCTTCAGGAATTTAGGCCGTGCCCCATCGTCGTTCGTATTAACAAAATTCTCGTATGCCACGAGCGACACCTTACTGTCGACAATAATATGCCTTTTGTCTGGCAGCATGATGAGATAATCAGGTTTAATCGTGTCTCCGCTGGCATTTGTTGTGATCACCTGTTTGCGGTATTCGCGATCTTTGGTGAGCCCGGAGCGCTCGAGTACCGTCTCAAGGATAACCTCTCCCCAGTCCCCCTGCTTTCTGGTATCGCCTTTCAGCGCACGTGTCAGATTGTTCGCTTCTTCACTTATGCGGTTGTTCAACTCGTACAACTTCTTGACTTCCTCCCGGAGACTGATCTTGTCGCGCAACTCCTTATCATAAGCCTCTTCAACCTTCTTCTCGAAGGTGACAATCTTATCCTTCAACGGGTTGAGCAGCTCGTTCATGCTGTTCTTATTTAGGTCGCTGAACTTTAAGCTGTTTTTCTCCAGTATTTCGTTCGCGAGGTTCTTGAACTCCGCCGTAAATTTCTCCTGGATGTTATCCATCTCCAGCTTCCGCTCCGCCAGCTTCTCTTCGAGGTTCCGGTAGTCGGCCTCCGCCGCCGCCAGCGTATTGTTCAAATCAATAACCTTCAGCCTTTCACGCTCGAGGAAGCGTTTGGTTTCTTCCAGTTGATCTGTAAAATTTTTAGATTTCTCCCGCTCAATACACAAGGCAGCATAATCCATTTGACGCTCACGCATGAATCTGTTGCGCGCAAACATCCATCCCAGCGCTCCACCAATTGCCAAACCAATGATTACCAACGCGATCTCCATACTGCTGCAAAGTTATC
>CBFGXV010000011.1:0-15877 GCA_965652755.1 uncultured Chryseosolibacter sp.
ACCGCCCTTCATTACAGCGGCGACGGGTATGGATGCCATGACTCACAACATGGAGGCATACCTGGCAAAGATGCCACATCCAATGTGCGAAGGAATTGCTATGCAGGGCATGATGTTGATAAATGAATCACTCGAAAAAGCTGTTAATCGTCCGGATCTCGAATCGCGAAGTAAAATGCTCATCGGATCGCTCATGGGCGCAGTTGCGTTTCAAAAGGGATTGGGAGTCGTTCATTCACTCGCTCATCCGCTATCCACATTGCTTGACACCCATCACGGATTGGCAAATGCCGTGACGATCCCTTACGGAATGGAATTTAACATCGCAGGCTTTGAAGAGAAATTCCGGCAGATCGCACGTTGCCTTTCACTTAAGGACGAAAGCGGCAAGGCTGTCGTAAAATATTTATTCGAATTCAATTCCCGTATTCAGATTCCGCATAAATTGAGCGCCATTGGTGTAACCCCGGATCACGTTGAGTCCCTGGCAGACCTGGCCATTGCAGATTTTGCGCATCCCAACAATCCAAAACCAGTCACCAGGGATGACTTCAGACAGCTGTACTTAAAAGCGCTCTGAGAAAAGCTGGCCGACGGAACCTCCGGATGCAAAAACGATGTTCACGTAATGGCCGATCACCGCAATGATAATCGCTGATCGTCTTACAGATAAAAATATTCTGAAATGAAAACCAACATCATCATCGGCATAACCGATTGTAGTAAATACGACAATTATCAGCGGTGGATAGCTGGAGAACCTGGAGTACAGGTAATTCGCCTGAGCCATCATGATCAGAACATCGCTGATATCAGCAAATGCGATGGGGTGATTCTCAGCGGTGGCGAAGACGTTCATCCGAGGTATTATAACAAACCGGAGTATGTGGAGCTTTGTCACGAGATCGACGAAAAGCGGGACGACTTTGAGTGGAAGGTGCTGGAGTACACTGAAAAAAACAAGGTCCCTGTGCTTGGAATTTGTCGCGGGCTGCAAATGGCGAATGTTTTTTTCGGAGGAACGCTGCTTCCTCACATTCCTGCGTTCGGCAAATTCGATCATTCAAAAACGGGATCAGTCGACCGCTACCATACTGTGCAGGTTGATCCCAACAGCAAACTGAGCGAGATCGTGCGAAGTACAACTGGCGAGATCAACAGCGCTCACCACCAGGGGGCCGACCGTATGGGCAAAGGCCTGGTCGCGAACGCCTTATCTCCGGATGGCGTGGTTGAAGGCATGGAAAGAGAAGACAAAGATCTACCCTTCCTGCAACTGGTGCAGTGGCATCCGGAGAGAATGAATGATACCGACAGTGCTTTCTCGCTCAACATCAAACGAAAATTCCTCGATGCCTGCAGCAAGGTTTGATGTTATCTTCAAGGTAGAAAAACGACGCAATTACAGCGATGAAAATTATTAATCCAGCCACTGAAGAAGTGATCAAAGAAATCTCCGAAGATTCCAGGGAAGATCTTATGACTAAATTCCGGACTTTGAAATCTGCCCAGACACATTGGAGCGCAGTGGTGCTGAATCAACGGGTGGAAATACTGAGAGATTTTTCGCGCCTCCTTGAAGAGAATATTGACGGGTTAGCCAAAATTCTCACCAGCGAAGTCGGAAAACCGTTGCAGCAATCCCGCAACGAGATCAAAGGAGCTCAGGCGCGAATCAAATGGTTGACGGATAATGCAGCCAGGTATCTTTCAGATGAAGTGATGACCCTCGCCGACGGATTGGAGGAGCGAATCACTTACGAGCCACTTGGTGTGATCTGCAATATCTCCGCATGGAATTACCCCTATCTCGTCGGAGTAAATGTATTTGTTCCCGCGTTACTCGCGGGAAATACGGTCATGTACAAACCATCGGAGTTTGCTACCCTTACCGGCCTCGAGATCGGAAAACTGTTAAAAAAATCGGGGGTGCACGAAGGCGCTTTTCAGGTCGCCACCGGAGGCAAAGACACAGGGTCAGCCTTGCTGGACATCCCTTTCGATGGTTACTTTTTTACTGGTTCCTATAAGACCGGAAAATATATTTATGAGAAGGTTGCGCCGAAAATGGTTCCGTGTCAGTGTGAGCTGGGCGGAAAGGATCCGTTATATGTAGCCGATGATATCTCCGATGTTGCATCCGTAGCAGCGGCTACTGCCGATGGCGCCTTCTACAACAACGGTCAGAGTTGTTGTGCCGTTGAGCGCATCTACGTTCATGAAAAGATCTATGACCAGTACGTGGAATCTTTCAGGAAGGAGGTCGCGTCGTGGAAGAAAGGAGAGCCTACACAGGAGGGAACTTACTTCGGGCCCGTGACGCGCAAAGAACAAATATCTATCCTTGAAAATCAGATCGGAGACGCTGTGAGCAAAGGCGCCAGGGTGGAATTAGGAGGACGGCGCACTGATGGTAAAGGTTTTTATTTCGAACCCACCGTGCTGACTAACGTTGACCACCGGATGGAGGTCATGCGCGAAGAGTCATTCGGGCCGGTAATCGGGATCATGAAGGTGAAGAATGACAACGAGGCCATCGACCTGATGAAGGACAGCGAATACGGTTTAACCGCTTCGGTGTATAGCAATGATCAGTCGCGCGCGGAAAAGATCCTTCGCGAAATTGACGCGGGCACGGGTTACTGGAATTGTTGCGACCGTGTAAGCGCCGCCGTACCCTGGAGTGGACGGAAGCACTCAGGTTTCGGCGCGACACTTTCACATCTCGGTTTGCGGGCGTTTGTCAAGCCAAAGGCCTACCACTTCAGGCGTCCTTAAGACATATTAACCAATCAGTGTTTCTCCCCCGTGAATTTACCATCTCACGCGCGACAGCGACATGGTCAGAAAGATCATCCATATTGACATGGATGCGTTTTACGCATCGATCGAACAGCGTGACAACAAAGAGTACGTTGGCAAACCCATTGCAGTGGGTGGAAGTCCTGAAGGCAGAGGTGGGGTGGTTGCCACGGCGAGTTATGAAGCGCGGAAATTCGGTGTCAGATCGGCGATGCCGTCGAAGCAAGCTTTGAAATTATGCCCGCAGATAATTTTTGTCCGCCCGCGTTTCGACGTATACAAGCAGGTGTCAGAACAAATACGCGCGATCTTCCGGCGATACACCGACATTATCGAGCCACTCTCGCTTGATGAAGCATACCTTGACGTGACAACGGATAAGCTCAACATTGGCTCTGCCATCGACATAGCGTCGCAGATCAGAGACGCTATCCGGCATGAACTGAAACTCACAGCATCCGCGGGCGTTTCCGTAAACAAATTTGTAGCGAAGATCGCTTCCGACCTGAATAAACCGGATGGGCTTACATTTATAGGACCGTCGAGGATCGAAAGATTTATGGAAAGCCTTCCCGTAGAAAAGTTCTTTGGCGTCGGAAAGGTCACCGCTTCAAAAATGAAATCGCTTGGTCTGCACACTGGCGCAGATCTGAAAAAGTTAACGGAAGGCGAATTGAGAAAACATTTTGGAAAGAGCGGAGCTTTCTATTATAATATCGTGCGCGGTATTGACGACAGGGAAGTACGGGCTCACCGCGAGACGAAATCCATTGGTGCAGAAGATACATTTCCGTTTGATCTTACGCTTGTTGAAGACATGCGCGACGAACTACTGAAGATTTCAAAAACTGTCCATAACCGTTTGCTTCGCCATGGGCTGAGCGCGCGCACAATAACTTTAAAGATCAAATATCACGACTTCCGGATCGTTACCAGAAGTCATTCATTCCCGGAGGGCGTTGACGAGCGCGACTTGATTTACAAAACAGCATGCAACTTGCTTGAAGCTCTTGACCCGGAGAAAAGCAAGATCCGCCTGCTGGGGATTTCATTATCAAATTTCGGGGCGGATCCTGCTTCGGCCGTCCGCGGGGAGCCCAACGACCAGCTCCCATTGTTCTGAGGGGTTGATGCCATTACCGGGGTAAACCCGGGTAAGCGATGAAGCGGCCTTTAAATCCCCGGGTGTCAATAAATAAATCTAAAAGAGCGTTTAAAATAGGATAGTTTCAGGCGGTGTGAAACAGGAAATATTGTAACTTTGTTATACGAGTCACTAATTTAAAATCTAACAATTGTAAATCGTTTATGGGAAAATCACAGGAAACGTGGAATAAAAAGGAAAACGAAAAGAAGAAAGAAAAAAAGAAGAAGGAGAAAGAGGCGAGGAGAGAGGAGCGCAAAGCTAACGCCAAGGAGGGCAACAGCTTTGAAATCGCTTATGTAGACGAATTTGGGAATTTTTCTTCCACACCACCTGACCCCACCAAAAAATTGAAGATCAAGGAAGAGGATATTCAGGTCAGCGTCCCACGCCATACGGTTACTAAAGAAGATCTTATCAGAAAAGGAATTGTGACCTTTTATAACGACTCAAAAGGCTACGGATTCATTAAAGACCTTGAAACCCAGGAAAGTGTGTTTGTGCACGTAAACAACACTACCGAACCCATCAAAGAGAACAACAAGGTGACTTACGAAGTCGAGATGGGCCCCAAAGGTCCAAACGCGGTCCGGGTGAAAATTACACGCTAATCCCGAGGGTTCCGGCCCCGCATCGATCCAATTCCGGGCCACCCCGCATCAAAAGACTTCAGCCCACACAGCATCTGATCCTGTCAGAACTTACCGCCGCCTGGCACAAGTTTTTCATACATCTACCTGAAAAATTGGGGGTTCAGGAGGATGTCATTAAAATACGATGCTGCGGTGAATACACGAATTGATCGACAAAAAACGAGCAAGCTCCCATTAATATTATCGATCAGTGTTGTCGCAGCGCTGGTTGCCTCTTATTTTATCTTCCCGGAATATCAGGCGTCGATTGACGAAGCCTGGGACGTACTGACCAGTGACGATGAGGAAAGGATAGCCGAATGGGTTTCCCGGTTCGGCGCCTGGGGGCCAATAGCCATCGTTGTTGGAATGGTTCTGCAGATGTTCCTGTTCATCATCCCAAACATCCTTCTTATCCTGATATCGATCATCAGTTACGGACCGGTATGGGGCGCGTTGCTAGCCTGGTTCGGCATTTTCCTGGCCTCGACCGTTGGCTACTTTATTGGCAATAAACTCAGCCCGGTCCTGGTAAACAAACTGATCAGTCAAAAGACCCAGAAATCTCTTAGCGCATTTATTGACGAGTACGGCATGAAGGCCATTTTTGTGCTCAGAGTTTCAAGCTTTTCAAATGATGGGCTGAGCCTGGTCGCGGGATTGTTGAACATGAAGTACCGCAAGTTTATCACGGCCTCTCTTCTGGGGATAACACCATTGATAACCGTCCTCGCGATCTTTGGTCACAACGGGAAAATTGAAAAAAGCCTCGTGTGGGTTGGCGGATTCCTTGTCGTGTGCCTTATCGTTTACATCATAATAGACAAGCGCAGGGAAAAGAACCGCAGGAAGAAACCCACTTCAAAGCGTTGACATATCGATAACAAATCGGTACCTCACATCACCCTTCAACATCCGCTCGTAGGCTTCGTTGACATCCTTGATGGAAATGAGTTCCACATCGGAGACGATGTGATAGGATGAGCAGAAATCCAGCATCTCCTGTGTTTCGGGGATCCCGCCGATGGAAGATCCTGCAATGCTTCGACGGTTGCCGATCAGTGTCATACCACGAAACTGCGACGGGGTGGGTGGCGCGCCAACACAAATGTGAACGCCGTTTGTGGCCAGCATTTTAAGATACATGTTGTAGTCGTGCGGCGCTGAGACGGTGTCGATAATGAAGTCGAAATAGTTTCTCATGGCTTTTGTCCTGGCCGCATCGGTCGTCAATACGAACCGGTGAGCGCCGAGTCGTTTGCTATCCGCTTCCTTCGCAGGGGAAGTGCTCAGCATTGTCACCTCCGCGCCAAAGGCGGATGCAAACTTGACAGCCATGTGTCCAAGGCCCCCGAGCCCGAGGACACCGACTTTATGACCTTTGCCGATCCTCCAGTGCTTCAAAGGGGAATAGGTGGTGATACCCGCGCACAACAGTGGGGCTACTGCTTCCAGTGCGAGGTTGCCAGGTACTTTCAGGACATAGTTCTCATCCACGACGATGTGCTTTGAGTAGCCACCGTACGTCGGCGTTTTCCCGTCGCGCTCGATGCTGTTATACGTACCCACCGCCCCATTCATGCAGTATTGTTCCATGCCCTGTTTACAGTTCTCACATGAACGGCAAGAGTCGACCAGACAACCCACTGCGGCAATGTCTCCCTTGACAAACTTCTTAACCTGAGCGCCAACCTTGACGACCCTTCCAACGATCTCGTGTCCGGGGACCATTGGGTAAGTCGAGTGACCCCATTCATCGCGTACCTGATGAATATCGGAATGACAGACACCGCAGAACAAGATCTCCAGCTGCACGTCGTGTGGTCCCGGTACCCGGCGCTCGAAGGAGAAAGGCCCTAGTTTAGAATGAGGGTCGCTTGCAGCGTACCCCTTTGTTGCTATTGATTTTTTACGGCTTATCTGAAGCATAGGATATGATTCTCTGATGGTTTAAGGAAATCCGGACATGCACACTGGTGATCAACTGATCAACGTAAATCAGGAAAGATCTTCACTATACAACCGCAGCCAGCCCCGGATGGTTTACGCGTCAGTGAATTTCACGTAATTTTTTTTTGAATTAAACGGAGGAATTTTCTGTGTGAAATGTCTGATAAAAACGGTAATCTTAGATATTTATTTTACAATGCTCTATGAGCCCCAGGATATCGCTGCAGGCTCGGAAAATACTGTAGATGGATAATGACATGAAATCTCCGATTATCGATCCGGCAAGGGTTGGACCGCTCATGCAAGACCGGAATGTTGTGATCGTTGACGCGCGCGGTGGAGCGGACTCCATGCAACGCTATATGGCCGGGCATCTGGACGGTGCGGTGCATATGGATCTTGAAACGGATCTTTCGGAAAAAGCATCTGATGCAGCGAACGGAGGACGTCATCCGCTACCCGATCCAAAAAAGTTTGCGGCGCTGCTGGCAAATGCCGGCATCACGCCATCCTCGCACATTCTCGTTTACGATGATAAGGCAGGGGCGAATGCCGCAGCGCGCTTCTGGTGGATGATGAAAGCCGCAGGGCATTCCCGGGTGCAGGTAATCGATGGCGGTCTGGACGCACTAAGGCAAGAGGGATATGCCATCGGCACGACGCCCAGGCCTTCAAGGACTCCCGCGCCCTTGTACCCCGTCACCCGTTGGAAACTTCCCCTCGCGAACATCGAAGCAGTGGATCGCGCGCGAAACGAAAAGGAATTGCTGGTGATTGACGTCCGCGAGGGGTACCGGTATCGCGGAGAAAGTGAACCCATCGACGCCGTCGCGGGTCATATTCCCGGCGCGGTGAATATCCCATACCTTAATAACCTCGGCCCCGAGGGCAGATTTCGCGATGCGAGATCGCTGGCTTCGCACTATCGGAACGCCATCGGAAACAGGCCTGTTGAGAACGTAATTGTCCATTGCGGTTCTGGTGTCACTGCTTGTCACACTGTTCTGGCCATGGAGGCTGCCGGTATCGGTACGCCCACACTTTATGTCGGCTCCTGGAGCGAATGGTCGCGCAATGCCAAACCGATCGCTACCGGAGAAAATCCTTAGGCCTTCAGATCCCCGGTGTAAGTTTCGCGTTTAACTTGTAGTTTAATCCTGCGGCTTTTTTATCATTTTTGATGATCCGCGTATGTCTGTGAAAGCGATTGTCCTTGCAGGAATTATTTTGTTGTCCGGTTCCATTCTCACCTATGGCCAGGACGAAGCCGACCTCGCTCATTTCCAAAGTTTTTTTTCCGAGAATCAAGCCGTGCCCCTTGAGAAGACCTTGCTTGATTACGCGGGAAAGCTGGAACAGGCGCGGGAGATCCGGGATGGTCGTGAAGAAGCTCTTGCGTTGAGGAATCTCGGTCTCATTCATCTCAACAGAGTGCACGATTACGGAAAAGCCATGGATCTCTTCATCCAGGCAATTGCCATCGAGGACTCACTTGACATCGATGATCAAAAAGTATTGACATACACATCGGTCGCGCGCGTGTTTGAGGTGGTTGGCGATTTCGACAACAGTGCGAATTTTCTTGAACAGGCGCGCAGGCTCAACGAAGCTGACATGGGCATTAATACACTTGCAATGATCCTCATCAACCTTGGAAAGGTGAATGCGGCGAGGGGAAGGATAGATGACGCGTTTGAGAATTACCAACAGGTCCTGCGCTATCACAGCGACATTGACAAGAGCTTCGAAGCCAATGCTCACTTCAATCTCGCCAATCTTTATACAATGCGGGGCAATCATGATGCAGCCCTTGTGAGTCATAAAAAGGCGCTCTCCGTGGCAAGGGCCATGCGGGACCGGTATCAGGAAGCAGTCTCACTAAACGATATCGGCGAACTCTACGCCCTGATGCGGAATGATGACAAAAGTCTGGCGAACCATCTGGTTGCGCTTGATATCCGGCGGGCGCTGGCAGACAAGGCTGGCATCGCCGAATCATTGAACAACATTGGACGGTTCTATCTGCGGCGGAATGACGCCCAAAAGTCGATAGCCAACGGTTTGATAGCACTTGAGAACGGAAGGGAATCACAGGACCAGGAGCAGATCTATGGAAGCTGCGACTTGCTCAGCCAGTCCTATAAACTTCTCGGCGACTTCCGGAATGCATTGATGTACAAGGAACTTGCATTGGCCATTCAGGAATTGAGCCAGGGTGAAAAGCAGGAAAGGCAATTACTGGAAACACGTAACAGGTACGTTGTAAGCAAAAAGGAAAACGAGATCCAGAGGCTGGACGCCCTGCGAAAAGACCGCGAACGCGAACTCGCAAGCCAGAAGAAATTTCGCAATATCCTGTTGCTTGTCGTGGTGCTCGTCGTGATGACCGCCGGCCTGCTGCTGATTCTGTATCTTGTAAAGCGCCGGTCAAACCGCATACTTCACGTCGCGAAGAAAGAGGTTCAAAAACATAATGCCAGATTGCAGGAGCTCAATCATACGAAGGACAAATTCTTTTCGATCATCAGCCATGACCTGAAAGGCCCCCTTAATTCGCTTACTTCTTTTTCACGACTGCTGATCGATCACACTGATAGCCTGAGCAGGGAAGAGATCCAGGCCCTCGCAAAAGATCTGGACCGGTCAGTCAGGAATTTGTTAACACTGCTGGAAAATCTCCTTGAATGGTCCAGGTCCCAGACTGGCAATATCGACTTCACTGCCGACGTGTTTGACCTGGAAGAATTGTTGCAGAGCAATCAGAATCTTCTGGCATCGCAGGCCGCAGCCAAAAATATTGAGCTGAAGATTGCAACCAGTGGAGAACTGATGGTAAGACTTCACAAGCAATCGATCAACACCGTGATCCGCAATCTTATTTCCAATGCCATCAAGTTCACCCCGGATGGCGGCATCATTCGTTTAGGAACGAAAAAGGAAAACTCCCGGATCCATGTCCTTGTGGCCGACAACGGGGTCGGTATGAGCAATGAGGTGATGGAAAAGTTATTTCGGCTGGACAGCAAACACTCCACCAGAGGCACCGCAAATGAAAAAGGGACCGGTCTGGGGCTCATCCTCTGCCGGGAATTTGTCGAAAAGAACGGCGGGGAAATCCGCGTTCAGAGCACGCCGGGAAAGGGTTCCATCTTTAGTTTCTCATTCCCGGAAAATATACTGGCGCGGCCTGCGCTGGAAACGAGTACGCCCGTTTCTTTTTAAGCCCCCCTTTTTTGTACGATAAATTGCGTAATTTGGTGGTCGAATTGCCTTTTTATGGACGATACCGTCATCCTTTGGACCGCTTTTAATGTCTTTGTTTTGGGAATGCTGGCCCTGGATCTGGGAGTTTTCCATAAGAAATCAGAGGAGATCTCGGTCAAAAATGCCCTGACCTGGACGGCCATCTGGATCACCCTGGCAATGGTTTTCAACCTGTTCGTCTACCTGTACTTTGGAAAGAAGGAGGCGATAGAATTTTTCACCGGTTATCTTATTGAAAAATCACTGAGCGTTGACAACATTTTTGTCATCATCATGATCTTTTCCTATTTCCAGGTTCGCCCTTCCTATCAGCACAAGGTCCTTTTCTGGGGCATTCTTGGAGCGCTTGTTATGCGTGTCATTTTCATTTTCGCAGGCATTGAACTCATTCACCGGTTTCACTGGCTTATCTATATCTTCGGCGGTTTCCTGATCATCACCGGACTGCGCATGGTATTCGGAGGTGATTCCAAGATCGAACCGGAGAAAAATCCCGTGGTCCGCTTGGTAAGGAGGATCTTTCCCGTCACACAATCATTTGAAGGAGATAATTTCTTCGTACGCCGTAATGCGAAACTGTGGGCCACGCCGTTGTTCGTCGTCGTGATCCTCATTGAGACCACTGACCTTATTTTTGCCGTAGACTCCATTCCCGCCATACTGGCCATTACCGACGACCCTTTTATTGTCTATACATCAAATGTCTTTGCGATCCTTGGATTGCGCTCCCTTTATTTTGCACTCTCAGGCATTGAAAAATATTTCCATTACCTGAAGTATGGTCTGGCCGCCATCCTGGTCTTCGTCGGAACCAAGATGTGCCTGACAGATTATTACAAAATACCCATTGAAGTTTCCCTGCTTGTCATCGTTTGCGTCCTGATCCTTTCGATCGCGGCCTCAGTTGCTTTTCCTCAGAAACAGGCGCCCTCAGAAGTGCCTGATTAATCCGGGATATGTATCCCTCCCGGCTCGTCCCCTCCTTCCACCCGAAGGAGGGGACGGCCCCTCGACAAGCTCCGGAACCGCAAGCTCCGGCGGGCGCGGCACATTAACACGACCTTACACATTAACACCATCTGTGCTTACCGGTCCCTAACCTCAACACCCCAACACCCCAACACCTCAACACCTCAACACATTAAACTCTCCTCCGAAAAATACTGGACGCACTCTTAAACATACTGATACCTTTCCCAAGAAGCCCTCCCGTAATCTCCTGCTCATAGTTAGAGATCATATTTTCAACTTCGGTGGCAGGGTAAATAAACACCAGGCTGTTCGGATGAAAATACTTCGACATTTTCTTGGGGAGCACATCCAGGGCAGGAGTATAGGATATGCCGCCTTCTCTTGACGAAATAAGAACGATCATATCGTAGGGCTGTACTTTCGTGCCCAGCGACGCGATCTCGCTCAGGTCGATATTTCCGCGGTAATCAAGGGCGACTGCTACTTTGTTGAGATTGATGAATTCGCGGATCGCATGCTCTGCCTCGGGCGAAGCATAGAGCACAATTCCCGTGCTTAACTGTGATGATACACGCAGAATGCTGACAAGCCACTTATAGAACCCAGGTTCCTTCTCTGTGAAATAGGGGCAGATCAGCAGTATATTCTTGTGGACATTCAGCGGCATTGTAAACCGGGTAATAAAGATGGTCTGCGTTGTCTGCTTGACCAGTTTATCAAACGTCTGGCCGAAAATGATGTCCGCAAGGTTCTTTTGCGGGGACCAGCCCGCCACGATGTCTGTGATAAATTTTTCGGTCGCGATCCGCTTGATGCCGCTCGTGATGTTCCGGTCGATCGTCGACATGATCTCGATCTTCTGATCGGCGGACGCGGCATAAACAATTGCCTTTTCAAGTAGCTTTTTCGAC
This sequence comes from uncultured Chryseosolibacter sp., assembly GCA_965652755.1. Taxonomy (GTDB): domain Bacteria; phylum Bacteroidota; class Bacteroidia; order Cytophagales; family Cyclobacteriaceae; genus Chryseosolibacter. The sequence goes on from CBFGXV010000011.1 coordinate 11,676, forward strand.
TGCAGCAAGCGCGTCTGAGCCTGGTCGTCATCCTTTACTACGGTAAGGCCGAGTATGGGTGAATAGTCTTTGGGATTTTTTATCACCATGGAAAAATCAATGAGCTTTTCCATGGTTTGAGGATTTGCGATCGGCACAAGAACCCTTTGCGAATTAAGTACAACCTGCTCCGGCTCGTTGTCCATGTGAAGCACGATCTCCTTTCCGGCTTTTTCCGTGATGAACGAAGCCACCACGCAGGTGATCAGGATAAGAACGATCGTGCCGTTCAGCACATGGTCATTGATGATGCCAAGGTTGTAACCGACGAGTATCACCGCAAGCGTCGCGGCGGCGTGCGCGCTGCTTAATCCGAATATGAGACTCCGCTGCTCCTTCGAGTACTTGAATATCCTGCCACTAAGCTGCGCCGCAAGCCACTTACCCAGCAGCGCTACCACGGTAAGGGTAAACGCAACGATCAGGGCCTGAGGGCCATTTGTAAGCACCCGGAAATCGATAAGCATTCCCACACTGATCAGAAAAAAGGGAATGAATAATGAGTTCCCGACGAACTCGATACGGTTCATCAGCGACGAAGTATGAGGGATGAGACGGTTCAGTGTCAGTCCGGCCGCAAACGCTCCGATGATGGGTTCCAGGCCGGCGATCTCGGCGATAAACGCAGTCAGGAAAACAACGAGCAAAACAAAGATGAAGTGCGCGTTCTTTTCGTCTTCCAGACGTCGGAAGAACCAGGATGCGACTCTGGGTATTAGAAAATAGACGATCGCGGCGAAACAGATGATGGAGATCGATAGTCTTATCCAGAGTTCCGACGTTGCCTCCCCTGAAGCAGTACCCGATATGATCGCTAGGATCAACAGAACGGCAGTATCCGTCAGGATCGTGCCCCCTACGGTAATGGCGACCGCGTGATTCTTGGCAATACCCAAACGGTTGACAATGGGATAAGCGATCAGCGTATGCGTTGCGAACATGCTGGCGATCAGCAAACTTGTGTTGAAGCTGTAATCCAGAAGATAATAACAGACCGGAAAACCGATTACAATGGGAAAGAGAAAAGTAAAGAATCCAAAGATCAGACTTTTGTATTTATGCTTGTTGAACTCATTCATGTCGAGCTCGAGCCCGGCAATAAACATGATATACAGCAATCCTATTGTCGAGAACAGATCGACTGCTGAATTTTTCTGGATGAGAAACAATCCGTAGGGGCCGATGACCATGCCCGATAATATCAGGCCGATGATTCCCGGGATCTTGAACCGATTCAATATGATCGGAGCAAGCAATATAATAAACAGGATGAGTGAAAAGATCAGAACAGAATTGCTGAAAGGTGTCTGAAATTCATGAAGGAGTGTTTCTGTGAATTCGCGCATCCTTATAATGGTCAGTCGTGTTGAATTATTGTTGCTTTAACGGACCAATGATAACGAAAAAAAAACGTTTGTTAAATGGCGGGTTTTTCTGATCTGCATGAATATTCTTTGCCAATGGGGGAGAAGTAAAATTACAGCACCGGGTAGTTGAACGCGGAGGTGAGATCGATGCGCCGGCCCGATCGCTCGGACTCCCGGGCGGCCTCCATTATTTCGAGAACATGGAGGGCATGTTCAGCGGTGATCAACGGCTCTTTTTTCATGACCATACTTTCAGCGATGACAGATGCGCCTTCCTGCCACACATAAGTTCCAGGGTCTTTCACGAACCGCTGTGTTTTTTCATTATCTGTTGTCGCGAGGTCGACGCCGAACGGCGCCCAGTCATAACCGATCAATGACATGTTACCCTTCGTGCCCCATATCGTGATGGTCGGTTTATCCTGTCCTTCGCCTTCATGACCGTAAGGATCAAAATAATTGAAGCCACATTGAACATGCGAAAGCGTACCATCACCGTGATCCATGAGAAGCATCGAGTTGTCTTCCGCTTCGACCTTTACTTTTCCCTTGCCGACGATGTTGCGTTCTTTTGTAACCACCTTCGCCATTGCCATGATCGACCGCACGGGGCCAAGTAATCCGGTAAGCGTGGCAATGTTGTATACACCGAGGTCGGGCAAGCTGCCTCCTCCTTTTTCATAGAAGAACGACGACCAGTCAGGTCCAAGGTGACCATAATGCGCATGGGCCGCAGCGACGGTTCCGAGTTTGCCTTCCTGTATTGTCTTTGACATAAAAGCAAACTGGGGGCTGTTGACCACGGCGGGCGCTCCCCAGATTCTCAACCGCTTTTCTTTTGCCAGATCCAATAACGCTTTTCCCTCCCGGTAGGAATTCGCCATCGGTTTTTCGCTCCAGACATTTCGGCCCGCCATCAATGCCTGTCTGTTCAACCGGCCGTGCTCCTGCATATCGGTTAACGTCACCAGAAGATCGAAAGGTGGTCCCGCAAGCATCTGATCGATGTGCGGAAAGTGGTTGGGTACCCCGTATTTTTCCGCCTGGTTCTTTGCGCGCTCGTAGCGGATATCGCACGTACTCACCAACTCCACGTAGGGTGATTTTGAAAGGTGTGGCAAGTACATGTTTGACACACTGCCACACCCGATAACGCCGACCTTTATTTTCTTCTGAGCCTGGTGACCGGCATAAGACGTTATCGATGACACGAGTATCCCGGCCGCGGCGGCGCCGGTCTTTTCCAAAAATTCTTTCCGGGACAATTTCATGTGGACAAGTTAACAATTTTCAGAGACCCGTCTGCAGCGCGTCAGCGATAATAGGGCCTCACAAATTGATCGCGGCTATCCGGCCTCGCTTATTCAAGAAGTGTCTCTCCATCATCCAGGGGACGTTCGTGCAAATTGTATTGCATGATAGTGCGGACGCACGTGTTCCACCGCAGTATAGCGTCATCGTTGCCCGGAGGTTGAAGCGCTTCCGCCTGCTGGAAACATTTCATCGCCTCGAGGTACCACTCGTAAGCGTCAAAATCTGCTCCGGGTATTCCGGATGTCAGCGCAGTCCCCGCCTGGCGCTCAAACACAATACCCGTATAGTACTTGCGCGAATATTCGTCCTTGAGATTCTGAGCCAGCATGAGCGCCTGCTTGCTGGCCCGCGACGATAATTTCCCGAACTGATCTGTGAGGGAAAGCAGTAGGCTTACGGCGGCGGTAGCATTCGAGGGGTCCACATCAAGGATGTCGAGACAGATGCTCTCTGCAAGTCTTGGCTGGTTGAGGAGCCGGTAGTGTTCGGCCTTGTCAAGCGCTGCAGGTATAGCTTCCATGGACAGTGGCTTTAGCTCCAGTTGGAGGTCTGTGTGCTGTGTCTTTGTATTTTGTATGGTCATGGCTGGAAATGGTAAGTGAAAGATCATCGTTTAAAGAGGCGGAACAATTTCCGAAGTGGATCATAATACCGGTCAGCTACTCTTTCCTTGAGCGGAATGATCGCATTGTCTGTGATAGTGATGTGTTCGGGGCAAACAGCGGTGCAACACTTTGTGATATTGCAGAAACCGATCCCCTGATGTCCCTTGAGATCGTTTACCCGGTCTTCAACGTCCAGGGGATGCATCTCCAGCGCCGCGGAGTAAACCATATGTCTCGGACCTGCGAATTTGTTGTGAAGCGCATGTTCCCTCAGTACATGGCAGACATCCTGACAAAGAAAACACTCGATGCATTTCCGGAACTCCTGGACCCGGTCAACATCCCGCTGATCGATCCTCCAGGTTCCATCGGCAGCATCCGGCGGCCTCGGCTTGAACTTTCTGATTTGTTTCTTTACGGAATAGTTAATAGAAACATCCGTGACGAGGTCCCTGATGGTGGGAAATGCTTTCATCGGCTGGACGGTCACGGGTTTATCCGAAGGCATATCGCTCATGCGTGTCATACACATCAGCCTCGGGCGACCGTTGATCTCCGCCGAACAGGAACCACATTTCCCTGCCTTGCAATTCCAGCGTATAGCCAGATCGTTAGCCGATTCGGCCTGGATCTGATGGATGGCGTCCAGGACAACCATGCCTTCGGAAATATCAGTGACATACTCGCGGAATTCGCCGCCCGAGGAAGTGGTACGCCAGATCTTGAAGTTCTTTTTGGCCATGCGTGTCATGTTATGGTATACAATTCCGCCGGCAAACAACTCCTGTTCCACAGGGGACGGCGGGCGGCTATTTCATCTCATCAACAATATCCTGGAGGTCGGGACGCAGATCCGACTTCGGCACCTTCCCGACCT
>CBFGXV010000012.1:0-15563 GCA_965652755.1 uncultured Chryseosolibacter sp.
TGCCGTATGTTTTCGAGTATTCAAAACACGCTACAATCCTTACGGACACCTCCGTTGTCCGCGATAAGTTCTGGATAGAGATCTATTATCCCTCCATCAAGTCGAACATACACATCACCTACAAAAAGCTTGACGGCAGCGACAACCTTCTGAAGGAACTGATGGACGATTCATACGCGCTGACAGCAAAACATCAGATCAAGGCCTACGCCATCAACGAGGTGATTACGGTAACACCGTCCGGAAAAACAGCCGTGATTGCCGAGCTCGAGGGAGAGGTACCGAGCCAGTTTCATTTCACAATGACCGACTCGGCAAAACATTTTCTGCGAGGCGCATTGTACTTCAACACGCAGGTGCAGAATGATTCACTCGCACCTGCGATCGAGTACATGAAGCGCGACATGATGCACGTCATAAATACACTGGAATGGAACTCTCCCGGATAACACTGGCCTTCGCAGTGATCAGCCTTCTGGTGTCAGGCTGCCGGAAAACAGATGGCGGGTCAGGCAGGGAAGGCCTTCATCAAACGCAGGAATTCCGGAGCTACTGGCACGCCGGAAAAGCGGAGATCAGTTCGTATACACTTTCGCAATCGCGCTACGGTGAAGACCGGAAGGGCAAAGCGGCACTGATCTTCGTGACCGAAGACCTCTCGAAAAAGCTGCAGGTAAAACTCGACGACCCCTCGGGACGGAACAAGGTGAACGTGCTGAAGATGAATTTCACGAAAAAGTTTGTCACGGGAATTTATCCATACTCCCTGATGCTGTCCGTGTTCACTCCCACAAACAGGGACAGGAAATCCGGTACGGTCAAGGCCACGATGTCATCGCAGGAATGGTGCGGCCATGTTTATACACAGATGAATCTCCGCGGCAACAGGTATGCTGTTAAGTCTCATTCTTACTTTGAACAAGAGGCGGACGAGCAATTCTCCGTGAGGCAGGCGTTTCTCGAAGATGAAATATGGAATCTGATCCGGCTTGATCATGAAAGTCTCCCGCAAGGCGAAATTGATATGCTTCCCGGTTTGTTTCACACGCGTCTGAATCACGTCGACATCAAAATAAGAAAGGCCATCGCGGAAAAGTCGGAAACTGATTTGCACTTCACCTACAGCATCCGTTTTCCGGAGGAAGACAGGATGCTTTCTATCCGGTACGAAAAAAGCTTTCCGTTTAAGATCCTCGGCTGGCAGGAGACATGGACTGAACGCGGAAAAAAAAAATGGAGACTGCCGCGGAAATCGACAAGACGATTTATACGGATTACTGGACCAAGAACAAGAACGAGTTCCTGTATCTTCGGGATTCCCTGAATCTGCCTGTCGAATATTGAGGACAACTGTTAGGCTGGCCAGTTCTGACAAAGAAGGTCCTTAAACAGAATTGTTGGTTTGAACTACTTATGTTAACGTGTAAATACTCCCGGTTTTCGCTGCCGAAAAACCTCACTTACCTTAACTGTGCGTACATGTCTCCGCTGTTAAAGGCGGCGGAAAAATCAGGGCTGCGCGGCATCCGCTTGAAACGCAATCCGGCCCAGATCAGACCCGAAGATTTTTTTCTTATTACAAAGAATTTGCGCAGCGCTTTTGCGAAGCTCGTTGGCGTTAAAGATATCGATCGAATTGCGATCATCCCGTCTGTCTCTTATGGGATTGGCACAGTCACTAAAAACCTTTCAATCAAAAAGGGCGATCACATCCTTGTGGCCAGTGAGCAGTTTCCCAGTAACTATTATCCGTGGCAGGCGCTTTGCGCGGAGACAGGCGCTGAAATAAAAGTAGCGTCTCCGGAGAAATCCTTTAAGGATCGCGGAAAGATCTGGAACGAAAAGTTTCTGGCGGCCATTAACTCGCATACCAGGGTAGTAGCGCTTGCGCATACTCATTGGGCGGACGGCACCATCTTTGATCTGGAGGCTATACGCAATCGCTCCCGTGAGGTTGGCGCGCTTCTCGTGGTCGATGGCACGCAGTCCATTGGCGCGCTGCCGTTTGATGTCGGGACGATCAAGCCAGACGCGCTCGTCTGTGCAGCGTACAAGTGGCTGCTTGGGCCCTATTCAATAGGGCTTGGGTATTACGGGGAATCTTTTGACGGAGGTAAGCCGCTGGAAGAGAACTGGATCAATCGCCGTGACAGCGAGAATTTCTCGGCCCTTGTTAACTATGAGCCGCAATATCAACCTGGAGCCACACGATTCAGTGTTGGTGAGCAAAGCAACTTTATCCTTGCTCCCATGGCGTTGACAGCTATCGAACAGATCAACAGGTGGGGTGTGGCCAATATCCAGTCGTACTGCAAATCCATTACCGAGGGGGCGATCACTTCGCTTCGCGAAAAAGGATTTATCATTGAGGAGCTTCCATACCGCGCATCGCATCTTTTTGGAATCCGACATACGAAACAACTTGATCTCGAAAAATTAAAAGAGACGCTTAGCAGACACAAGATCCTTGTCTCGATGCGCGGAGATGCCATCCGCGTCTCTCCCAACGTATACAACGACGAAGCAGACCTGGCAAGGCTTGTCAAGATCCTCAGTTCATCTGTCTGATGCCCTCTGCACGCAAGCCTTACATAATCAGCGGTATTTTCATATGCCTGCTCGGCGCGATCTGCTTTTCCACAAAAGCTATTTTCGTCAAACTTGCGTATAGAGATACCGGTATTGAAGCGGTTCCTCTCCTGGCGTTAAGAATGATATTCGCACTTCCTTTTTTTGTGGTGTCCGCTGTCATGGCTTCGCGGAAGACGTTTAATGTAAAGTTTACAACCCGGCAGTGGCTTTTCATTGCCACCATGGGTTGTCTTGGCTATTATGTTAGCAGCCTGCTGGATTTTATCGGGCTGAAGTATGTTTCGGCGGGCATTGAAAGGCTGATCCTGTTCATTTATCCCACCCTGGTCCTGATCATCTCCGCCGTAGTATCAAACACGAAGGTTAACAGGTGGCAGTGGGCTGCCGTAGCGATCACCTATGCTGGATTGCTGATCGCATTCCTTGGTGAGATCAATCTCACGGCCAACTATAGTAGCGACTTTTATTTCGGATCCTCCCTGATTTTCGCATGCGCGCTGACCTACGCCGTTTATCTTGTGGGAAGTGGTCGAATGATCCCGATCGTGGGAGCCGGAAAGTTCAACAGCTATGCGATGAGCTTTGCCTGCGTGGCTGTTCTCACGCATTACTTTTTTACCAGCGATCAATCTCTCTTCAACCTGCCTTCCCGCGTCTATATTTACAGCATTTCGATGGCATTGCTTTCAACGGTGATCCCGTCTTACCTCATCACTGAGGGTATCAAGCGCGTGGGCTCCGGTAATGCTTCGATCATTGGAAGCGTCGGGCCCGTTTCAACCATCATCCAGGCGAACATTTTCCTGCATGAGCCCATCTTCGCACTGCAGGTGGCCGGTACGTTACTCGTTTTAACCGGCGTGTTGCTGATTGGCCGGAAGTCACATTTATAAACCCGTGACAAATGCGAAGAAATCCGCGGCCTTTGGGTTAGGGTTTTCGGTCGGGATTTCTGATCAGTCACAGCTTTGTTTTTCATAATCGCTATATTAGAATACAAATTATGAAACAACTATTGCTTGCTTCCGCCTTCCTGTGGATAACCGCACTGACGTATTCGCAACCCAAGACGTATACGATTGTTTTTCTGAACCATAAACCCGACGCGGAAAAGATCGACAAGGAAACGCAAACCAAATTATTCGAAGCCCATATGGCGAACATCAATCGCCTGGCGAAAGAGGGCAAGCTGCTCGCGGCGGGGCCCTTTGACGGCGGAGGAGGCATCTTTATCCTGAATACAAACTCTGTGTCAGAGGCTCAAACCTGGGTGGAAACTGATCCTGCCGTTAAGGCGAACCGGTGGAATATCGAGATCCTGCCATACATCCCGCGAGTCGGATCGATATGCCCTGCAACAGAACCGTATGAGATGGTTAAATACACTTTTGTGCGTTTCAATGCCATCGTCGATAAATTTACGGCATCGTCGTATCCCAACCTGGTCCGGCAGCACGACGACTTCCTTAAAAAAGTCAGCAAAACATCAGAAGTAGTTACTGAAGCGATCTTCGGTGACAATGAGGGAGGCATCCTTGTGGTGAGGGGCGAGCTGCCATCGGACGCATTCGCGACAGATCCCGGTGTACAGCAAGGCCTTCTGGATGTGGAATTTAAAAAACTGTACATCGCAAAAACAAGCTTTTGCGAAAACTAGCCTTCAGTTGTTTTTAATTCGGGATTGCTCTGGGCTGAATAGGACGATTCAAGCGAGAATTCCTTTAGAACGTCCCAACTTTTTCCGTTGTGCTTCAGGAGCGCAATTTTATCAGCCATGAACTCTGCTTTGTATTCTTTGTCGGAGAACTCCCGCCATGCCAGTGGGTACTGGGATTTTCTCAGATCGCGGAATGCCAGCGTTAAGTGAGGATGAAAGGGCCGGTCCTGATAATTGGCATTAAAGATATCAAGCTCCCGTTTGAAAAACCGGTGTAATCGCTGCTGTAACTCGTTCAGCGCATCACTCTCCGTTACGTTCATAAAGATCACCCGCGGTGCAAAAGAAGAAAAATTGTCAAGACAGACCTTAATAGGATCGCATTGCGTGGCGAATTCGTGAAGCTTCGTCAACAGTCTTTTTTCTTTGTCTTCATTCCAACGGAACGGCATGTGAAGGGTGATGTGAGGCGGCGAATTTAAAGCGGCTTTGCTGTTGTACTTATCTCTGAAATATTCCTTTAGCGCCAACGCCTCCTCGTAAACGGGAGACGGTGGAATCAACGCAATGAAGTATTGCTTTCGCTTTTCGACTTTAATGGGCATGTTATTCAATAACGCATCTACACTTCAACTCACGCTAAAAAATGCAAGCCAGGCTGCTCTGCACCATGTTCTTCACGACCCGAACGCCTATTCAACGTCGCTAAACTCTACATTGTATGACGCTGGCCAGACAACCTGTTTGCTACTACAATTTCCTTCGTGACTGGCTGCATTCCTATCGTTTAAGCAATTTTATTCCGGCCTTTCCTCCTTTTTGCCTGGATCAGAGATTTTTTCCGATAAACTCCAACATCATTGTGTAAAGGTGGTGCCGCGTTTGAGTTCCCTCAAGCGCATGGTGCTTGTCGGGATAAAAGAAAGATTCGAATTGTACTCCGGCGTTGATCAGCGCGTCCTGGAAAACGATAGAATTCTGGACGTGTACATTGTCATCGCCCGTGCCGTGGATGAGCAGGAACGGACCCTGAAGTTTGGATGCATAAGTCAGCGGAGAGTTCGTGTCGTAGCCGTTGGCATTTAACTGAGGTGTTTGAAGATAACGCTCTGTGTAAATAGTGTCATAAAATCTCCAGTTTGTGACCGGCGAAACTGCGATTCCCATCTTGAAGACCCCGGCTCCTTTAGTCATTGCCAGCGATGACATGTATCCACCGTAGCTCCAGCCCCAGATGCCGAGCCGGTCTGCATCGATATATTTTAACCCGGCGAGATATTTTGCGGCCGCCAAATGATCTTCAAGCTCGTATTTGCCGAGTTCCTTGTATGTAATTTTCTTAAACGCTGCTCCGCGTCCGCCCGTCCCGCGCGGGTCGACAAACACAACGATGTATCCCTTCTGCACGAGCATTTGGTGGAAATAAAAGTGATCCGCACCCCACGCATTTTGGACCTCCTGTGATCCTGGCCCGCTGTACTGGAAAAGCATCGCGGGATAGGTTCTTGTCGAGTCGAAATCCTGCGGCTTCAGCATAAATCCGTTGAGCCGGGTGCCATCCCCATTCTTTAGCGTGAAGAAATCCTTTTCAACAATACCGTAATCCTGCAAAGTCTTTAAGAGCGTCTCATTTCGTTCCAGCACCTTCACAACAGCATTTCGCCGCGCACGGTATAATGTAACAACCGCCGGATGCTCTGCGCTGCTGTGATGATCAATATAAAACTGGAAATCAGGACTCATATTGATGACGTGGGTACCAGGGTCTGCTGAAAGACGGACCTTGCGCTTCCCATCAAATGACAGCGAATAGAAATGTCTTTCAAGCGGCGAGACTTCGGTGGAAGTATAATAGCAAACCTTATTCCTTTCGTCATACCCGACAAATTCGTCGACGTCGAAATTCCCCGATGTAAGTCTGCGGACGAGCTTGCCGTCCATTGAATACAGATACAGGTGTTTGAAGCCCTCGTTCTCGCTTGTATAAATAAATTGTTTTCCGTCGTTGAGATAAGTGAGATCGTCGAGGATCTCGATGTCGAAGTAAGTATCGGTTTTTTCGTCAAGCACAACCGTGCTTACGCCCGTGGCAGCATTGGTGTGCAACAGCTGCAGGTGATTCTGGAGACGGTTCAGCGTGCGGATCGACAGCGCGCCCGCGTCTGAAGTCCATTTGATCCGCGGTATGTACATATCCGTTTCATTTCCGGTATCTGCTTTAACTTTCTTTTTGGCTATCAGATCATAGATCCAGATCGAAACAGTTGAGTTCTTTTCTCCTGCCTTGGGATATTTGTAACGGTAGTCATAAGGGTACAATAAACCCGACCAATACTGAAGATTGTATTCTTTGACGTCTGTTTCGTCAAATCGGAAATATGCCAGCTTCTTTCCATCCGGCGACCATTCAAATCCTGTTACGAACCTAAATTCCTCCTCGTAGACCCAATCCGTTGTTCCGTTAATGATAGAATTAAATTGTCCGTCGTCAGTCACCCGTTGCTCCGCCATGCCCTGCAGTGTCACGTAGAAAAGGTTATTGTCGCGCACAAAGGCTACTGTGCTGCCATCGGGTGAAAATGTGGCGTATGACTCACGCCCTGTCGAAGAAAGAGGCAACAAGGTTCGGGCCTCAAGGTCGTAAACAAAGTACCTGGCAATAAATGACCTGCGGTAAATGCTGCGTTTCTCAGTCTGCAATAATAGCTTGCGCTCGTCTGCACTGAACGAATAATCCTCGATCAAGATCCGCGGTTGCAGGGCCGAGCCGTCAACAAGCGTGTGTACCGCCTGGCCGGTGGTAATATCATATTTTATCACCTTGTTATCAGCCAGGGCAGTATAGTATTTGCCATCGTTCATCCAGTTAATGCCGGTAATTTTCTTTTCCGCAAAAGTACTTCTGGTCGAGAAGTCCTCTACCGAGATCCTGTTCTGCGCAACAACCGCCGTGATCGTTAGTATACACAGAGATAGAAGCGATGTTAATTTTTTCATACGATGGTGTTGATGTTTTTTGTCTGGCCCAATTTTTACAATATTGTTGAATAATCAAATACCATTCCCCGAATGAAGGAATATGACATTATTATTATTGGCGGAGGTCCGATAGGAATGGTTTGTGGTATTGAAGCATCGAAGGCCGGGCTTTCGTATGTGATCATTGAAAAGGGATGCCTTGTGAACTCCCTCTACCATTATCCCCTGAACATGACCTTTTTCTCAACGTCCGAAAGGCTTGAGATCGGCGGCGTTCCCTTCATCTCACACGGCCCGAAGCCGAACCGCTTCGAGGCTTTGGAATACTATCGCCGTGTATGCATGAGCTGGAAGCTGAACGTCAGGCTTTACGAAAAGGTATTGTCCTCCAGGCTTGCTCAGGGCATGCACCATGTGTCAACTTCCAGGGGCGATTATCGCGGTAAAGTGGTTATCCTGGCCCTGGGTTTTTACGACCTGCCATTTCTGTTGAACGTGCCGGGAGAAGATCTTCCCAAAGTTCTGCATTACTACGACGAGCCACATCCCTACTTCGCGCAGAAAGTTGTTGTGATCGGCGCCTCTAATTCAGCTGTTGACGTCGCTTTGGAAACATGGCGAAAAGGAGCCGAGGTAACAATGGTAGTAAAAGGTGAAACAATCGGCGATAATGTGAAGTACTGGGTGCGGCCCGATATCGACAACCGCATCAAGGAAGGATCGATCAAATGTTATTTTAACTCACAAGTGCTGGGGATCACACCAACCACCGTTGAGATTAATACTCCCGAAGGAAGGAAAACGCTTGAGAACGACTTCGTCCTGGCAATGACAGGATATCAACCTCCCTTTGAGTTCATGGAATCGATGGGGATCACGTTTCACAATGATGAGTATCACACACCGGTTTATGATGAGGCTACGATGGAAACGAATGTTCCGGATCTCTACCTGGCTGGCGTTGTATGCGGTGGACTAAAAACAAACAAATGGTTCATTGAGAACTCCAGGGTGCATGCCGGGATGATCGTTCAACATGTCGTAAAACGCTGGTCTCGACTTGAGAACACGACAAATATGCCGTAAGCAACTTAAAGAAACTTTCTTAGAGTGGATCGCACCTGGCTCGCATAACCTCCGCCAAATAAGTTGACATGTACAAGTAGAGGATAGAGGTTGTAAACGTCTAACCGCTCTTCGTAGCCGGCAAGAAATGGAAACGTGTCATTATAGCCGTCAAAAAAACGTTTATCAAAACCACCGAAGAGCTGGGTCATAGCCAGGTCGACCTCGCGGTGACCAAAATATACGGCCGGGTCAATGACACAAGGGTCGCCGTCACTTGTCGTCATGAGATTTCCGCTCCAGAGATCGCCATGCAATAAAGAAGGCGCTTCCTCGGGCAAAAGTGAAGGAAGCCTGGTGAACAGCCTGTCAAATCCTTTGCTTGTCGTAGTGTCAAGCCTGCCTGCATTTACCGCCACCTCCACTTGTCTCATAAGTCGTTGAGTGATAAAAAAATCTACCCATGTAGGCGACTCATTGTTGTGCTGGCGAAGTGAGCCAATGTAGTTATCATGATCCAGTCCGAATGTTGCGGATGATGTTTTGTGCAGTGTGGCGAGACGTGAACCGAAATGTTCCCAGTAGTTTCCTCCTCTGACTCCTTCCTCAATATGTTGCAACAGAAGAAATTGATAGTGACCAGCCGTCCCGACGAAGACAACGTGCGGAATTTTGAGAGAGTTTGAAAGCGCCAGAAGCGAAAGTCCTTTTGCTTCTGCGTCAAACATTCCGGGATATTTGTTCAGATCATTCCATTTCAGGAAGTATGTCGAATTCCCGATGATTATTTTTCCGCCGTTGTTAATGCATCCACCGCTTGCCGACGTAAAGCTTCGGACACTGACACCTTTATAAGCTTCTACCGCTTGGGCTATTGGCGCCGGAATACGGGTAATCATCGTCTATCTTCCGCGTCCAAATATCACGTTGACGCCTGCGTAATAGTTTCGGGGCATTGCTGCGTTGTAATATCTGCCCCCGAAGGCATTCAAGTCGTTGCCAAGGCTGTACACTTCATCGAGGACATTGTCAACACCAGCAAAGATGTTGAACCTGTTGGTTTCACGAAAGGCAGTATTCCAACCTACGCGCGCTCCAATCAAAACATAGGCTTCAGCAAAGTTTGTATTCGCGTCGTTCAATGGAATGTGGTCAACATAATTCATGGCTAAGTTCGTGGTGAACTTCTTCTCAAGCACAATATCCAGCCCGGAGGAGAAGATGGTTGGCGCGACGCCGGTAAGAGCGTTACCTGAAAAATCCTCGTCAACTACGATGTATTCCCTGAACCGGTAATGTTGATATGCATAGCTTGCCCAGATCTTGAAGACTGATAGAAATCTGTCTTCCTGTCCCAGGTCATAGTTTACCATAGCCTCGAGCCCTCGTTGGGACGTTTTTCCTGCGTTGACGAAGTAGTCGGCCCCCTCGGCGTTGCGCTGGACCACGATGGTGTTGCGCAAGCTGAAATCATATAGCACCAGGTCATAACCTAGCCTGCGGCCCGCTGTCTCGCCCCTCGCGCCGAATTCAAGATTCCGGCCACTTTCGGCATTCAATGAATTGCTGAAGGTATTTGTCGAGGGCCTTACCTCGGCCAGCGATGGCGGTGAAAACCCGTCGCTATAACTTGCAAACAGTGAAAAATTATTCGAAAACTTTTTTAGAACTGCGAGCCGCGGAGACACAACGACATCGAACGTACGGTCTTGCGCTATGGGAGGGGTTGGTGCGACACGGGTAAAACTATAATGTAGAAAGTTTGCGCTTGCCCCAAGTGTAACAAAAACATCCCCCGGAAACTCGATGTCCCCCTGAAAAAAGACCAGTCCGGCATTTGATGTCACCTCATCTTCAACCTGCAACGCCCCGGGATTGCCAGCGCCGTCATTGTCAAATACCGAGATGGGTGACGTAAAATGCTGATATTCTGCTCCGAATGTGATCTTACCGCCGATGGACGACTGGTCTCTGAAAAGGGTGTAGCCGGTATGTGTGCGCAGGCCATAATTCGTTTCATCACGGCTTTCATAATTCCTGATTGTGGGGTTTTCAAAGGCCGAATGTGCTGCGTATATCCCAACAGTTGTAGCCCACTGGTTATTCCAGTCATGGTCGTAGAGAAGTCCGCCGTAAATAGTTTCATTGGTTACAGCTGCCCTTGCCTCAACTGCCCCAAGAGACGTTGATGGCGGGCGAGCCTGACGTGGGTTGGCCTCAAATTGAGTCAGGTTGAGGCCACCGGGAGTTTCATAATACAGATCCGAATACATAAAAGTCGAGGTAACTGTGCCTTTGTCCCCGGCTCTGAACTTCACGTCCGCATTTAATGCGTTTCTCTCTAATGCAGTTTGCTCCCGGTAGCCATCACTTGCGTGGTGTGCAAATTGCAGATTCGCACTCACGTTATCCTGCCTCAGCTGTCCTCCTAGCATATATCGTTGCAATCCGTAACTTCCCCCCACTGCACTGGCCTGGAGTTGAGTTTGTTCTACTTCCGGACTTCTCATCAGCAGAACACCCCCTGTACCTGCACCGTATAAACTTCCACCGGGACCTTTAATGATCTCAAGGCTGCCAATAGAACTAAAGTCCAGAAGGTTCAGGTATGTGTTTCCCCCGCCATCCGTGAATGGCAGACCATTCCAGTAAGCCTTGACGTTTCGTACGCCAAATGGCGAGCGTAACGAGCTTCCCCTGATTGAGAAGCGGTAACTTCCGGGCGAACGCTCTTCCATCCGCACTCCGGGAACAATATTCACCGCTGGAAGAACAGAAGTATTGCTGAAGCGCTCAAGCTCCGTTTTCTGCAGAATCCCGATCGACGCTGGAACTTCGTTCAGCTGGCGATTCATTTCGTAAGCTTCAATAACGATTTCGTTCAATAGTCTTGTTGAGTCACCCGCGGGACCCTGCGCGCGGCCAATGACAAACGATAGGATTAGTAGAAGCGTAAAGATCAGTCTCATATTGCAATACTATATGAAATTTATTCTAAAAGAATAGAATTTTACACGATAAAAAACACCGGTTGTTACCACCCGGCAAGCAGAGATTCCGCAGATTTCGCTTGCGGAAAAAACCCGAGTATCCTGAGCATTACGCGGTCGACAAGGGTGTCGGGGCAGGACGCTCCACTGGTCAACACGATCCGCACGGGAGTTACCGAGGGCAGAAAATCAGTTGTGATCTTTTTTTTCTTGTTGTGATAATCGAAATGATGTATTTCGGCGGGCGATTTAATTTCGTTTTCGGAATTGATAAAGTAGGTTGGGAACTTGCGCTCGCATAACTCTGCAATGTGCGATGTGTTCGAACTGTTATAACCGCCTACCACTATTGCCAGGTCGGCATCAGTGTCCAGCAGTTGATAAGTGGCGTCCTGATTATCATTAGTGGCATAACACAAAGTGTCCCGCGTGTCGGCGAAATGCTCCCTGATGCGCTCCTCTCCGTACTTTTCGGCCATCACCTTCCGGAAATAGTCGGCGATAGCCTGCGTTTCTGTCGCAAGCATCGTTGTCTGGTTGACGACACCAATCCGACCAAGATCAACATCGGGGTCAAACCCTGAAGAAACTCTACCATTAAATTTATTGAGGAACGCTTCGCGGTCGATCTTCCCCAAAATGAACTCACCTGCCTGCCTTGCCTCCTCCATGTCGCGCACGATCAGGGAAGGAGCGTCCCTGGAACTGTGTGAAAAAGTGGCGCGCGTTTCTTCATGGCCTGGCTTGCCGTGAATAATGATCGTGTATTTTTCTGCGCCGAGCTTTTGCGCGCGGTTCCATACCTTCTCGACAAACGGGCAGGTGGTATTGTACTTCTGGACCTCTACTCCTTTGTCAAGGAGGAGATTCTCAATTTCAATTGTTGTTCCAAACGCAGGGACGATCACAACATCCTCGGCCTGGATCTCATCCCAGGGAATGAACTGGCGTCCATCCGTGTCCATGATAAATTTGATTCCGCGTACCTGAAGGTCCTGGTTTACTTCCTGGTTGTGGATCATCTGACTGAGCAGATATACCTTTTTCGATGGGTTTTCTTCTAATGCCTTATAACTGATCTCGATGGCATTCTCAACCCCATAACAGAAACCGAAGTGGCGGGCCAGGTAAAAAACAACGGGGCCAAAGTCGAGGACGGAAGGAGCAAAATCCTGTTTGCGCAAGTCCTTCAACCTGCGAACCTCCTTTATCCTGCCGGTTAGCGATGACCGGTAGTACGCTGGTATTTCGAACTTTTTAATAGCAGTAGTTTATCCTTCCTAACCCCAAAGTTAGGCGGTTTGTTCGTAAAACGGGGTCCTCAAAAAAAGAATGTATGCGGCCGGGGAGGCCGCATACATCAGGCTGCTTTTGAAAGCTTATCTTCCCTTATGGTGTTTTTCCGCGGTTCTTTCTTTTCCAGATCGAACCACATTACCTCCACCAGATTCTTTTTGATGTACTTTAAGACTTCCATCACTTTACCATCGGTCTTACTACGAACGTGGTCACCTTTTCTAAACAATCTTCTCATATTCCAACGCTGTAACTTACTTTCTGAATGCATAGTTGAATTCATTCCGGGGGCTATCCTTATAGGTGCCTGAGAGAATGATCAACTCACCTGTCTTCTTGCTTCGTATCAGTTCATTAAATTCTTTAACGGACTTAACTGGCCTGTCGTTTACCTTGGTGATGATAAACCCTTCGCGGATGTCGGTGTAACGGGCAAGTTTGCCGTTTCCCAAAGACTTAACAATGACACCCTGTTGGAGACCGAGATCTTCGAGGACCTCGCTATCCACATCTTCTAATTCCATGCCGAGGGAGGCAAGAGCATCGCGGTCTTCCGGCTTCACGGGACCGACCTTCCCTTCACGTGTTTTTAGCATTACGGGGAAGGTAAGTTCTTTGCCATCGCGATTTACGGTGATGTTCACCTTATCGCCAGGTCTGCGGGTACCAATATACTCAATTAAAGCCGTGTTTGACTTGATAGGTTTGTCATCGATCTTCACCACGACATCCCCTTCCTTGAGGCCCGCTTCTTTGGCTGAGCTCTGGTCTGCAAATGCTGAAATATAAGCACCAGAATTCACTTCCAGGCTCCGCTCATCAACTAATTGCCTGTTTACCGTTGTGATCGAAACTCCCAGCCATCCTCTTTGAACGACGCCAAACTCAATGAGGTCTTCTACGATCTTGCTTACGATGTTGGACGGAACGGCAAATCCATATCCTGAATACGATCCTGTTGGACTTGCTATGGCGGTATTAATCCCCAGAAGCCCGCCCTGAAGGTCTACAAGCGCCCCCCCACTGTTGCCTGGATTGATCGCCGCATCTGTCTGAATGAAACTTTCTATAGCCGTGCTTCCATTCTCGGTATTTCGGTTCAATATATTAATACTCCTTCCTTTCGCGCTGATAATCCCTGCGGTCACTGTCGAATTCAAATTGAAGGGGTTGCCCACAGCAAGAACCCACTCCCCAACCCTCGCCTTATTTGAATCAACGAAGGACAGAAAAGGAAGACCTTTTTCTTCAATCTTTATTACAGCGATATCCGTGTCAGGATCGGTGCCTATTACTTTAGCCTTGTACACGCGATCGTCGTACAACGCAACTTCCACCTCGTCGGCGTCTTTCACCACGTGGTTATTCGTTACAATATATCCATCGGAATTAATAATGACTCCCGACCCGGCACTCTGCGCCTGCTGCGGACCTTGCTGCGGTACCATGGGTCCAAAGAAGTCCCTGAAAGCCTCGGGAATCTCGTACTGAGGCCGCGCCTGTCCCACATACGTCGAACGGATGTGCACAACTGCCGGCATCACCATTTCGGCTGCTACCGTGAAATCAAGTGGAACAGCCTTGCCTTCTTCATCAACAGTGTAGGCAACTTTGTTTAACGGCACGCTGCTGGTGTAATTCATCTTCACCCTCTGCTCATCATTTCCCATCCAATGGAAGGTGGCAACCGTGCACAGACTTCCTAAAACGGCCGCCATAAATACTGATCCGAATCTTCTCATAACTATTTAGATTAATTTTTAATTAATGGTTAGTCAACTCCCGTACCGCTTGCAAAAACCAGGCAAAAGTTTCGGGCCGAAATTTTGTCAGCCTGATTTCGGCATTGAACGACAGAATTGTACATTAAGTACGAAAAGTTTCGGATTTAGGTTCCGGAATTTATATGCCTTGTTACCAGCGGCAAAATCACATTCACTTTCGGGTCCATCACGCCCCGCCGGGCTTCCACTTGCCGATCAACCACTGGAAATCTCGGATCTGAGCGCTGGCCATCAGGCTGACGACCAACTCGCAGGCGAGGCTTTTGAGATCAGGGGTGGTAACACCATCGTCACTGAAGTCATTTCCCTTAATTTCTATAAAACGCGTATCATTATATTCCGAATGTTGCCGGCGATCAGCCCCGATAGACTTCGTCATTACGTCTTCGGACAACAGAGGATTTGTGGCTGAGAATCCCAATCACGATTTCCCGAAAAAGATCGCTTATCAGTATATCTCCGCAGACAAGGAAAAAAATTACAGTCATCGAGGGAGGCTTGAAGTCCATTTCCTATTCATTTCACAAGGTTGAATAAAATCACCCTTACCACGGTATTTATCGGTTTAGCCAAAACTTTTTCGCTGGCCAACGCATCCCTGGAAGCGAAACACGAGTTATTATGATGTAATAACGACATATGCAGAATCTGTATTCCATCTGGCCTGGCGGCATGAACGAAGAGCATAATAGGCGATCGACAAACCGACTGCTAAAACGGTTGCGCATAGCCCTTTTGATATGGTTGCTAAGCTTTATCGCGACAGTTATTTGGTTCTCCTTTTCGAGATGAGGAAACGGCCCATCGGTTCGTCCGTGTTTTTGAATACTTTTGCGCTCCCGGCAACAAAGTATGACAATCAGCGGAAAAGTAGTCCTTAAGAAAGGAAAAGAGATCTCTATCAGGCGATTTCACCCATGGATATTCTCAGGTGCTATTCACAGAACGGAAGGCACAGTTCCCGATGGCGGCTGGGTACAGGTTGTTGACTTCAAAGATCAAACCCTGGGCTTTGGACATTACCAACATGGTAGTATCACTGTCCGCATGCTTTCTTTCCTTTCCGACGTCCCAACCGAAAATTTCTGGGCGGACAAAATTTCCAAAGCATATGCATTGCGCCGAAGCGTGGGACTTCCGGACAGGCACACGAACTCGTTTCGTCTGATCCATGGTGAAGGTGACGGCTTGCCCGGCCTC
>CBFGXV010000013.1:0-15088 GCA_965652755.1 uncultured Chryseosolibacter sp.
ATCGCAATGGTTGGCAGGCCATAAAAATCAGGTCGGTCACTATACGGCTCCAGCAACCAGGCGCCCCGCGACCCCAGAGCACCGTCACAACTCAATTTGATTGAACGGATGGTGAGGAAGTGATCTTTGTCAATTTCCGGTCCCGATGCAAACCACTTGCGCGCCAGGCCTGCTCCATCAAGCATCACGTAAAGGCGGACATTTAATTGTCCCTTCCTTCTAAAATCTTTAAACAGATCGATACTCTGTTGACTCGCTCCCGCGTCGTGAAAAGCGGTGATGCCATTGCGCACACATGCATCCAGCGCCAGCTTCAAAGCCTGCGCGTCAGTAGCTATTGAGTTGGCCGGAATGTGGGCCGCGATTATGTCCATCGCCCGCTCATTAAAGATGCCCGTTGGATTCCCGTGCTCATCGCGTATGATCTCCCCTCCATCACCGGAAAGGTTTTGTCCTTTCTCAGTTGCCAGCTGATTCACACCTGCCAGCTCCATCGCCTTTGCATTCGCAAGCGCCGCGTGTCCGCTGGCATGTCTGAGGAAAACGGGATTATCAGGCGATATCTCACTGAGCAGGTGGTGAGTCTGGAAACCTTTCACCACCCGGGATGGACGTCGGCCCCACTTATCCTGATGCCATCCGCCGCCGAGTATCCATTGCCCGGGCTCCGCTTTGGCCACCGCCTCTTTCACGGTCTCCACAAGTTCCTCATAACTTTTCGCGGCGACCAGGTCCAGCTCCAGTTCGTTATACCCGACACCCATGATATGTCCGTGTCCTTCGATGAAACCAGGCGTCATCACTTTACCCTTCAGGTCAATCGTCCGGGTCTTATCGGCTACATAGGATCTTGCTTCCCGCTCCGGTCCTGCAAAGATGATCTTGCCATCCCGTACCGCCACAGCTTCGACAACCGGCCCCCGATCGTTCATCGTATAAATTTTACCTCCGAGGATGACGAGGTCTGCCGGATCCTTGCGGCTCTGACAGGCCAGACAGACACACAACAAAAGAATCACAAGGGGCATGCGCGAGCTCATAATTGTTTTTTTACCTGGCAATGTTACTGATTATTCGGATAGGGTTGCTTCATTGGCCGCTGGATCGCCGCGTAAAGCGAATTTTGTACATTAAGCAATTAATCCATGCATCCCGGGCGAAAATACAACGTTGAAAAGTAATTTTGGGAAACATAAAGAACCCCGACATCATTCATGCGTCAACGGCTACTGGTTCTCGGATACATCGCAATATTCTGGCTGATCTTTGAAGCCGTGATCCGTGGACTCTTCCTCCTGTACAATCACGATCTCTCGGCACAACTCGGCGCCGCGGAGATTCTCGGCACTTTTATGCACGGCCTGAAGATGGACATCAGTCTGCTGGGATACTTTATGATGGCCTCCTCGCTCATTCTGGCTGTCTCCATGCTTGTAAAAAACAAGTGGCCTTATTTCGTGCTGAACACCATCCATATATTTTCCATCATTGTCTGCTCGCTTCTTGTAACAATCGATATTGAATTGTACCGGCATTGGGGATTCCGCCTGAATACAGCACCGCTGTTCTATCTTCAGCACACCGGGGCTGAGGCCATGGGAAGTGTGCCCCTGTCAGTCGTCTTCAAACTGCTCCTGCTCGGCGCCGCATTGATCACGGTGTTCATTTTTCTGTACGACCAGTTCGTGATGACGCGCATCAGCGCCCTCACGCACGGCAAGAAGAGAGGCTTCGCCGTACTGCTCATCCTCGCTGTCGCGATGTTCATTCCCATCCGGGGAAGCTTCACCGTAGCGCCGATGAACACGGGCTTTGTCTATTTCCACAAGACAAAACCTTATGCAAATCACGCTGCGATCAATGTCGTGTGGAATTTCCTGTATACCATCAACAGGAATACGCGGACGAAATATCCGGAAGACCTACTGCCAAAACAGGTTGCTGAAAAATACTTTCGCGAATTATATCCGCCACACGATACGACTACAACGCGTTTGTTGAAAAGCCGCAGGCCTAACATAATTCTCTTTATCCTCGAGAGCTTTACTGCAGATGTTATAGAACCACTGGGAGGCCTGAAGGAAATTACTCCAAACCTCAACCAACTCTGCAGCGAAGGTGTGCTGTTTACAAATTTTTATGCAAGCGGAGATCGCACCGACAAAGGCCTGATCAGTATTCTCAGCGCATATCCCGCCCAGCCACTGACGTCAATCATCAAAAATCCCGCTAAGACACAACGGCTGCCCTATTTTAATCACTACATGCTCAACCTCGGATACCATACTTCGTTTGTCTATGGCGGCGACATAGATTTCGCGAACTTCAGGTCGTATCTCACGAACAGCCGTTTCGATCATATCACAGCGGACGAGGATTTTCCCGATGAATACAACGAAAGCAAGTGGGGTGTTCATGATCATATCGTTTTCGAGAGGGCCCTGCAGGAGTGCGACTCGGCCCGCGCGCCATTTTTCAAGGTCATCCTATCACTGAGCAGTCATGAGCCTTTTGATGTGCCGATGGTGCCGAAGATTCCGGGCGGCGAAGTTGAAAGTCTCTTCCTGAATTCGTGTTACTACACCGACAAGTCCGTGGGTGAATTCATCATGAAGGCGAAAACATCGTCGTGGTGGGAAAACACCGTCATCGTATTTGTCGCGGACCACGGCCACCATCTGCCGGGAAAAAAAGAGATCAAGGACAAAGAGCGATATCGCATTCCTCTTTTGATGATCGGAGGCGCGGTAAAAACAGATACCGTCATTCACAAGTACGCGGGACAGACTGACCTCGCAAACACGTTGCTGGCCCAACTCGACCGGACCAGCCCTGCATTTACATTCAGCAAGGATATTCTCGCGCCCTCATCAAAATCCTTTGCGGCGTATTTTTTCAACGACGGCTTTGGCTTTGTTTCTCCGGATCAATACATCATCTTTGATAACGTCGGCAAACAATTTCTTCGCAAAGATGGAGCGGGCGCGCAGGATCTGGACCGGGCCCGTTCATATGAACAAATCTTATTCACGGATTACAACAACAAATAGCTCATAATTTTTGAATACGTTTCAATCTTTGACACACGGCAATGTGTTCGGGCCGACGATAACACTTAACCCAGGCATCTGATGAAGAAATATATTTTTACTTTCCTGATCCTTATAGCGCTGTCAGCAACCGCGAGAGCGCAGGATTTCGGATTATCTTTCTCATACTTCATTCCCAAGAACGGCTACCTTTCAACACCCATAAGCCCGTTTTCGATACGCGGGCTGGGCTTTGACATCAACAGGTTCGTCGCCCTAGAAACCGGAGCGTCTCTCTACCGAATGAGCGGACTGAACCTGAAAGATCTCCCGTTTGAAAGCAAGGAACCGCTCGTAGGACCGAACTTTACAATTCTTGTCCCCGTTGAACTTGTGTTTCAACTGCGCGGTTCACAGGTTGAATTTGACATTAAGGGTGGAGGTTTCTTTTTTTATGGATTTGCCAACAAGCTCAACTATGGGAATCTCGACCGTGCAATCCGAACCGCGGAGCAATGGCAGGTGGCCAACAGCAGTTTCTCTTTTGAAAACAACCCCGGCTTCGGATATCACGCAGGCGCCGAACTCACCGTCTTTGTCACGAGCCAGGTGGGCGTTTCGCTTGAGACGAATTATTTTGTGGGCGACGCAAAATTTCCGATGCAGGGGTCTTATACAGGCGGAAACTCCCTGCTGGAGGCCCGGGATGTGGAATACACCGCCGCAAGAATTGATTTTACAGGACTTGAATTCGCCATCGGCCTGATCTTCAGCTCCGGCAATTCGAAAGCGCCGCCAAAAAGGAGACGCCGATGACAATATGAACTACTTGAATTTTATCACGTGAAGTTTAAACTTTTTTTGGTCATGATGTCTTTCTTCTGCTCCCTCTATGGGCAGGAGAACAAAGTAACGTACTCGGCCTTCGCGATTGACAATAAAGAAGTCGTCTGGGTTCAGGTGTACCACGCGCACCAGCCCAGCGGACAACTAACCGATCGCGTTTTCGATCTTCTGAAGCGCAAGTCCTGGATAAAAAATCTGCATTTCGACGGACCGGAACTCGTCGGCGACCTTCAGAACTTCCGAGTTGACTACAAAAGATATGGCGGTAAATTCCTGAACACATCGAACCTTATCCGTACAGGACGATGGTCGGGAAAGATGAGAGTGAGTTTTAAAGACGGCAAATACCGCGTGATTGTCTATGGGCTCGAATACGATGGGCGCCAGCCGGCGATGCATGCCGGGAAAATGAGCAATCAACCCCACAGTATCCACGGCACCTTCACCGACTGGGTGCTCAACAGTTACCGGACACATTTCAAGAAGAGTCGACACAACAACATGGATATTATTCACTTTAATCTCAAGGATGGATTTACGTTGAAGGAGACGGAGTTGATAGATGAAGACTGGTAGGGTGATGTGTTGATGTGTTAATGCACAAACATCAACACATCAACACCTCAACACCTCAACACATTAACACATTAACACTTAGTCCCTTCTGATATTCAGATTTTCGACGGGGAGGTTGAATTTGATTCGTTGTTTCAGGTGGAGGGCGTCCGGTAAGGTGAAGGGGCCGAGTTGTATTGTGGGATACAATATGTCGTTGATCTGGTAGACGCCGCTGTTGTCTTCGAGGTATTTTTGAACTGCCAGGGTATCGGTTGCCTGGAAAGTGATGTAAGCGTCAGCCGGACTATTGAATTCTGCTACGTTGACATTGTACTTCTTAAACAGGGCGCGTGAATCGGATACAAATGTTCTGAAAGCTTCTTTTGATTCTGTGTCGAGGGAGAATGCCTCCGGAGTAGTCTCTACTTCGGGAACTGGCAAAACATAATAATCTTTTCTTGCGTCGTTCGTTCTGTAAACCCATTCAAGGATATAACCCGCGGTGTCAATCCCCGTAAGGGATGAGCCATCATTGAACGCAACCTTTTCCAGCTCGATGCGGATCAGCGCTCCACCATCCGTATAGCGCTTGCGTTGTCCGGAGACAAAGTTGCCCAACGACCAGGCTACAAGTTGGTTCTTCTGCTTGCGCCATTCCATCGGTTGTAGCACGTGAGGGTGCGAGCCGATAACCAGATGAGCACCGTATTTAAAGAAGAGGTCCGTAATGTCCTTTTGACTCTTTGAAGGAAGGTTTTGGTACTCAAGCCCCCAATGCGGAAACACGATGATGATGTCCGGCTTCAGGCTGACGGCCTCCTGGAGATCTTTTCGGATCAAAGCTGTGTCAAGCGGATTTACGACGTTGGGCTTGCTTACCGGCAGCCCGTTGGTTCCATACGTGTAGTTCAACACGGCCAGGCGAAATCCCTGACGTTCGACAATCAGCGGGTGGGTATCATCCCGGTCGGCTTGGGTCTTGAACGTACCTGTATGCCGGATATCGAAACTGTCGAGCATGGTAATGGTGCGTTCTACGCCCCTCCTTCCCCGATCAACGCTATGGTTATTTGCCGTCACGATCACGTCCATGCCGAGGTCCTTTAACGCGACGAGCAACTCATCCGGTGCGCTGAACTGCGGATACCCTTTATACGGCTTACCAGCGAGTGTTACCTCCAGATTTCCGATGGCAACATCCGCAGCTTGAATATATGGTTTGATGTACTGAAAGCACGGCTTGTAATCATAAACGCCCCTCGAAACATCATACGCATCCGCGATCTGCGAGTCGTGCTGCATGATATCCCCAAGAAAAACCAACGACAACCTCGTAGTATCCTGCGCCCCAGCTCCAACAACACCCGCGAAAAACAGAAACATTAAGACGAATACTCTCATTTTATTTTAATATTTTTTTCACCGGACATTACCTCCCTCGCTCCACCGTACATCCGGCCCAAGCTACGGCGGGCACTCACATTAACACATTAACACATTACCACCCCAACACCTCAACACATTTAACCCACCTCAATCACCCTATCCTCCGTCACAACAAACACCTTGTCCTGTTTTTTCGGTGCGATCTTCGCCAGGCCGGTAAACTTTCCGAACGCCGGAAGCAAAGCCTGGCGCTCGCTAAAATAAAAACAGGGTAAAGTCATTGCCTGCCGGCCGCGACCGACGAGTGACACGCCTGGATGAATGTGTCCTGCAATGTTGTATGTACCCTCGGGTATCGTTTCAAGGGGATGGTGCGTCAGCAAAAAGTTTCCCAGGCGCAATGTGTCATGGACAGCGATCCCTTTTCGACTGTACTGGTATTTACCCATGATGTCATGATTTCCCTGGACCAGTTCAATGGAGATGGAGGAAAAATGCCTTACAACTTCTCCGAAGACCTCCCATTCTGCGTTGTAATGACTGTGGAACAAATCTCCCAGGCAGATGATCCTTTTTGGTTTGCAAATATTGATCAGGTCAATAAAAACTTCGAGGTTGTGATCATTCGCTTTTGCCGGCACGGGGATGCCCGCCTTGCGAAAATGATTGATCTTTCCCAGATGCAGATCAGACAACAGAAGGCAATCCTGTGATTTCCAAAAAATCGCTTTTTGCGGATATAATCCAAACTTCTCGCCCAGGATCTCAACATCCATATGATGGAGAATATTTTTAGAAATTGACGGTCGGGTCAAATCAGAAAACGAACCGTTTCCAGGTCTATACATGAAAAAATGGTCAGGCTCTCAACAGCAAACCTCCGCCACTGTCATGGCACGGGCCTGATTATTGATTTAAGCTGCAAGATAATAGTTAAAAGTGTGTCCAGACTTATCCTTTCGCTTTTCAGTATGTTCCTTTCTGCGTTAACCTTTGCTCAAGGAGGACTTTCAACCGACTTTGAAAAGCTCGTTTACACGAGTAACGGAGAATCGCTGCCCTATCGGCTCCTGAAACCTGAACAAACGGAACCGGGAAAAAAATATCCACTGATCTTATTTCTTCATGGCGCCGGCGAACGCGGCACGGACAATGAACTCCACATCAATCATATCACCGGGATTTTTCTTGACGCGCAGAACCGCAAGAAATATCCGTGTTATGTCCTGGCGCCGCAATGTCCGAAGAACGTGATGTGGGCTTCCCACGACCGCGAAGGCAACATGAAACCGTCACCGTCAGCGATCATGCAACTCGTGATCGGTTTATTGGACAAGACCGAAAAAACGTTTCCCATCGACGTGTCGAAGATCTACATTACCGGACTTTCGATGGGGGGCTATGGGACCTGGGAACTGATAGCGCGATTCCCCGAGCGTTTCGCAGCTGCCGTTCCCGTATGCGGTGGCGGTGATCCATCCACTGCGGAACGTATAAGCCACATCCCGGTATGGGCGTTCCACGGCAGTCACGATACGACAGTCCGACCCGCCAATTCACGGAAAATGATCCGCGCGCTCCAGACAGTAGGTGCGAGGCCGGGTTATACGGAATATCCCGATGTAGGTCACGACAGTTGGGTCTATGCCTATCGCGAGCCCTACCTTCTCCCCTGGATGTTCGATAAGCGTCTCGACAAAGTCAAACCCTAACTAGCTGTTAATTTGGTATTTATAAGCTTTGATGCTCAGCATTGAAAAATGTTGACAGCGACCTTACGCTCAAAAAAGGATTTCAGGTAGATTGCCGCGACAATCTAATTTATGTTCGAGCTAGACCTGGCCTATTCCATCCTCCTGATCATTTGTCTGATAGCAGCGTGTGGCTTTGAATTTGTCAATGGATTTCATGATACTGCCAACGCCGTCGCAACGGTCATTTACACAAATTCGCTGAAGCCATGGTTCGCGGTTATCTGGTCAGGCATCTGGAATTTTCTCGGAGTATTACTGGGGGGCATTGGTGTCGCAGTCAGCATCATCAACCTGCTGCCGGTTGAAACGCTGGTCGATCAGAATATCGCGCACAGCATTTCCATGGTGATGGCCTTGCTCATCACGGCGATTTTCTGGAACCTCCTCACCTGGTATTTTGGGATCCCGTGCTCCAGTTCACACACGCTCATCGGATCAATTCTCGGCGTCGGCTTAGCCTATTCCCTGTTGCCTGTAGCGGCCGGCGACGCGGTAAACTGGACGAAAGCAAAAGAGATCGGGATCTCGCTGCTCATATCACCCCTGTTCGGTTTCTCAATGACCATCGTGCTGATGTATGTGATCCGGACACTGACGAAAAAGACTGCAGGAGGGGAAGCGCTGTTCAAAGAACCCAGGAAAAATCAACCTCCGCCGCCGTGGATTCGCAGTATACTCATCGTCACCTGCACACTGGTTAGCTTCTTTCACGGACAAAACGATGGACAAAAGGGCGTGGGCCTGGTAATGTTGATCCTCATCGGGATTGTGCCCATTTACTTTGCACTGGACGCTAATTTTCAGCCAGCATCGGTGCCCGACTCTCTCAGAAAAGTAGAGCAGATTGTTGCCGGAGTGGACCCTATGGATCTTGCGGCTCCGGACCGTGAAAAACTTGCGGAAGCAAAAGACATGAACGCCCGCCTCCAGGCGCGTTTCGATACTATCAAGTCCATCAGCGATATTCCCAAAGAAGAGCGTTTTCTTGTGCGCAAAGACATCATGCTCATGGATCGTCATTTTTCCGATATCGGCAAAAAGCCGGAAGTGAAACTCAGCGATCAGGATAAGCTATCCCTGAAGTCGGAATTGAAGAACGTTCGTAAAGTCACCGACTACGCACCGGGCTGGGTGATCCTGATGATCTCCATCTCGCTGGGTTTGGGCACGACCGTTGGGTGGAAACGAATCGTCAAAACTGTTGGTGAGAAGATCGGCAAGCAACACCTCACCTATGCGCAGGGTGCGAGCGCAGAACTTGTTGCAGCCAGTACGATTGGTATGTCGACATACTTCAACCTGCCCGTCAGCACCACCCACGTGTTGTCATCCGGAATCGCCGGGAGTATGGTGGCGAGTAAAGGTGTGAAAAATCTTCAGGGTGACACCATCCGCAACATTCTCATGGCCTGGTTTCTTACCCTTCCGGTTGTCATGATCATGGCGGGCTCCCTGTTCCTTTTGTTCAGATCCATTTCATGAGTTGATTACTCTGCTCTTCACTAAAAAAATCGAAAGGCAAAGTTAAGTGACCGACGTTTTTCATCCTGGTCATTGCATCTATTATTCGTCTGAGTATTGAAGGGCCATCTTTTTGATCCGGTCTTCAAGTTTTTCGCTTGTGAGTTTCTCGCGAAGCCTGTCCACGATGATCGGGAAAGCGAAGGGCGTCGGCTTGTCGGGATATGTAATGATGATCTTCTGATGATTTATTCGTTCAAGGGCGTTGCGCAAGCGCGCTTCCTCCAACTGAAAGTCCATGACCTCCTCGTACGCCTGACGCAGGAGCAGGTTATGCGCTTCATAATCATGAAACACATTGAAGAACAATTGTGATGATGATTGAAGATGCCGGTCCTTCACCGGCTTACCCGGGTAGCCCTTGAAAACAAGTCCGCTGATCGCGGCGATGTCGCGGAATTTGCGCCGAGCCATTTCTGTCGAATTGATGCTCGCCTGGATATCTGACATCAGCTTGCCCACGCCAAGCATGTTTGTCTCCACTGCTTCCTCAATGGGGATTGGCTGATCCGATAGTAGCTCAAAGCCGTAGTCATTCATGGCGATGGAAAACGTTATGGGCCTGATCTGGGCGATCCGGTGAGCCATGAGCGCGGCCATACCCTCGTGAACGAACCTTCCCTCGAACGGATACAGGATCACATGATAACCTTCCGTGCTCTCAAAATATTCTATCAGGAACTCGTCGGAAGCAGGAAGATGAGACCTGTGTTTCTGCAACTGGAAAAGCGGTCTCAGAAATTTCATTTCCTCGTCGTACTCCACACCCCTGACTACCTCGTCGATCTTCAGGCGGATCATTGCGCTCATCTGGGAGGAGAGCGGCATCCGTCCACCCTGCCATGAAGGTACGAGTCCTTTGGCGCGGTTTGACTTGCGAACATGGACCTCCATCTCCTTGATCCGGACAAGTTCGAGGCTCTTGCCTGCAAACCAGAAAACATCCCCGGGATTCAACCGCGAGATGAAGCTTTCTTCTATGGTGCCGAGATATTTGCCCGTAACAAATTTTACATAAAGCGATGTATCTCCGACAATGGTTCCAACGGAGAGCCTATGCTTCATTGCAAGCGATCTGCTTTCGACCTTGTACAGTCCGTCCCTGATAACAACTTTCCGGTATTCATCATAAGCTCTCAGCGAGTCGCCACCCGTTGTCAGAAAATTGAGGATCCAAATCCATTCATCTTCGGTGACAGTGGAGTAGCTGAACGTGCCGGTGATCTCTGTAAAAATTTCATCGGCGCTAAACCCGTCAGAAACTGCGAGCGTGAGCAGATATTGGATGAGCACATCGAAGGACCGGACATAGGGAACCCGGTCCTCGACAATACTGCGCTTTACTGCTTCGCGAAGGCCGGCAGCTTCCATCAATTCAAGGCTGTGCGTAGGAACGAAGTAGATCCGGCTTATCGCTCCGGGCTGGTGGCCGCTGCGGCCAGCGCGCTGAAGGAAACGCGCGACACCCTTCGGTCCGCCGATCTGTATGACTGTTTCTACCGGCCTGAAGTCAACACCGAGATCAAGACTGGATGTACAAACGACGGCCTTCAGTTTTCCTTCATGCAGTTGTTCCTCCACCCAGCTGCGCAATTCCTGGCTGATAGAACCATGATGCATTGCCATTAATCCTGAAAACTCCGGCGCCATGTCGAGCATGCGTTGATACCAGATCTCGGC
Source organism: uncultured Chryseosolibacter sp. (assembly GCA_965652755.1). GTDB lineage: Bacteria > Bacteroidota > Bacteroidia > Cytophagales > Cyclobacteriaceae > Chryseosolibacter. The sequence continues at coordinate 10,775 of CBFGXV010000013.1, forward strand.
GAATGACCGCGTATTGGTAAAGATCAATGTGCTGTTGCTCTGCTTTACGATCTCAACAACCTTGTCGAGCAACTGGATGCCCAGGTGCCCCGCCCACGGCATGCGCTCCAAAGATTCCGGCAGAACCGAAATGATCTCAACCTGCTTCCTGATGTCGGCGCGAATTACCCTGTAGTCGCCCCTTGAATAATAATTGCCCAGCAATGCTTCGAGCGCCTGATCCATGTTGCCGATCGTCGCCGAGATACCCCAGACCTTTAGCCCCTGCGTTACAGCCTTCAATCGGGAGAGGGCGAGCTCTACCTGAACACCTCGCTTTGACCCCATCAACTCATGCCACTCGTCAGCAACAACGATCCTGAGATCTTTAAAAAACTCCGGATAGGATTTTTGTGCGAGCAAAAGGTGCAAGCTCTCCGGAGTAGTAATAAGTAAGTGCGGCGGTTTCGTCTTCTGTCGCAATCTTTCCTTTACAGAGGTGTCGCCCGATCGTACCCCCACCGTCATACTTATATCCAGGCCGTCGATCAACCGCCTTGCCGATATTTCGATCTCCTTTGACAATGCGCGGATGGGCGTGATCCAGATAGCTTGCAGGCCCGCATTCTTTTTTGCTTTCGCGGTGGGATACCGCTGCAGAAACTCCAGAACAATCGGTATCATCAGCGAATAGGTCTTACCGCTTCCCGTTGGAGCATTGACCAGGCCGCTGGCGCCGGAAAGGCATGCATGCCACGCCTCCTCCTGGAACGCAAAAGGCTGCCATCCCATTTCCGAGAACCAATCTTTTCCTACCTTTAATGGATCCGCTGACATACCCGAAAGTTATTATTTATCGCCACACATGGTAAACAAATCAGCTTCACGACTGTTAACTGCCTCAAACGGTTAGATGATGGGTAATTATTCAATTAAGGAACTCGAGCAGCTCTCCGGCATCAAAGCGCATACAATCCGCATCTGGGAGAAAAGATATTCACTCATCACCCCGCAGCGAACCGATACCAACATTCGCTTTTATTCCGACGAAGACCTCAAAAAAATAATCAACGTTTCGGTTCTGAACTCCAACGGTTATAAGATCTCCAAGATCGCAGAAATGTCCGATGAAGAGATCTCCCAAAAAGTTCTTGGACTCAGCGACCAGCAAAGTGATCATTCCCTCCATATAAACCAACTCGTGCTTTCGATGGTGCAGCTTGACGAGAAAAAATTCGAGACCGCGCTCTCCGGATTCTTTCTCCGCTACAACTTTGAGCAGACCATGACGGAAATTGTTTATCCTTTTCTCCGCAAAACCGGGGTGCTCTGGCAAACCCACAACATCAGCCCGGCACAAGAACATTTTATTTCAAATCTAATTCGCCAAAAGATCATTGTGGGCATTGACAGCCTTCCCCTTCAGTCTGAGAACAGCAAATCAGCCATCCTGTTTCTGCCTGAAAGCGAACTTCATGAGATCGGCCTTTTGTTCTCCCACTACCTTATGCGAAAGGCCGGCTTCCGCACTATCTATCTCGGGCAGGCTGTACCCCATAGGGACCTGTTAAGTGTCTTCCGAGAATATCAACCCGATATCCTTGTAACCTCACTCACAACTGCCCTCCCGAAATCAGCCGTCACCCAATACCTTCAACAGCTCGCCCGCGATTTTCCCTGCCGCCACATCCTCGTGTCGGGACTGCAGATAGAAAAGATTGAAGATCAGGATGTTCCAGCTCCTGTAATTGTGGTCCATTCAATCCCTGAGTTCCAGAGCCGCCTTTCGGAAATCGAATCTGTTTAATCATTATTACTATTTGTTAAACATTAATAGGGTATTAGCGTTTTATTAATATCTTTGTTTAACATATTTAAATAATAGATCAACAATGGATGCCAAATTCACGTTCGAACTAACCGAAGCGCGCCCCCTGCTACGCCGGTTGAGCCGCCGGTTTACGCAAGACGCCGAGGAGCGCTCAGACCTTGTCCAGGATACTTTGCTCAAAGCCCTCACCTACCGGGAAAAATTCCAACAGGATACCAATCTCAACGGGTGGCTTTACACCATCATGAGAAACACGTTCATCAACCAATACCGGCGCAAGCAGCGGTATTTTCCGCTGACTGATTCCGCCCGGGAATCATATTTTCTGAACGTTGAGGACAATCATACCTTCAGTTCTCCGGAGCGGAAGTATGCATGGGAGGATCTTTGGAGAAACATCGATGAACTGAAGGAAGAATTGCGCACGCCTTTCAAGCTTCACACCACGGGATATAAGTATCATGAGATTGCTCAATCACTTAACATTCCCATCGGCACGGTAAAGAACCGGATCTTTCATGCGCGCCAGGTATTGCAACAGAAACTTGTTTGAGCTGTTAATCAATGAAAAAAGTCGCAGTCATCGGTTCAGGATTTGCGGGCCTCTCCGCTTCCGCGTGTCTCGCGCAGTCCGGGTTTGATGTGACTGTTTTCGAGAAAAATGCCACAGCTGGTGGACGGGCCAGGAAGTTTGAATGCGACGGGTACGTTTTCGATATGGGTCCGAGCTGGTACTGGATGCCCGATGTGCTTGAGAAATTCTTTCGCCGTTTCGGCAAAGGTGTTGAGGAATTTTACGAACTAAAACGACTCGATCCGTCCTATCGCGTTTTCTTCGGCAATAATGACTTTATCGATGTGCCGGCGGGCGTTCCGGCATTGAAAGAACTGTTTGAAAAGCTTGAACCTGGAAGCGGCAAGGCGCTCGCAAAATTTCTTGATGATGGCGCGTTCAAATACAATGCTGGAATGAATGACCTCGTATACAAGCCGGGCTTGTCGTGGCGGGAGCTTGCTGACACAAAACTCGTCGCATCGGCATTCAGATTGAATCTCTTCCAGTCGCACTCGAAATATGTGCGGAGTCTCTTCAGGAATCCACGCCTTATCAGCATACTTGAATTCCCCGTGTTGTTTCTGGGTGCATCACCCGACCGTATACCGGCGCTTTACAGTCTCATGAACTATGCCGACATGGCCCTTGGCACCTGGTACCCGATGGGCGGCATGTACAGGATCGTCGAAGGCATGACAAAATTGGCTGAAGAGCTGGGGGTGAAGTTCCGGTTCAACACTCCTGTTAGCCGTGTCGTGGTAGACGATGGGTCGGCTTCAGGCATATGGAGCGATGTGAAATTTTTCACGACGGATTTTGTCGTTGCCAGCGCCGATTATCAGCACGTTGAAAACGATCTTCTTCCCGCAGACATGAGGCGTTACTCGAATGACTACTGGAACTCGCGCATCCTGGCGCCATCATGTCTGATCTTTTACCTCGGGATCAACAAACGTATCGCCAACCTGCAGCATCATAATCTGTTCTTCGACGAGGATATCCAGTTACACACACATGAAATCTATTCAGATCCCCGGTGGCCATCATCGCCGCAGTTCTACGTATGCTGCCCTTCAAAGACCGATCATTCCGTAGCGCCAACAGGTTGTGAAAACCTTTTCATACTGATGCCTGTGGCAGCAGGACTTGATGACGAAGAGACAATCCGCGATAAATATTTTTCATTGATCATCCGCCGTTTGGAGCATATCACCGGTGAATCCATCCTTCCTCATATCGTTTTCAGGAAAAGTTACGCGCATAAAGATTTCAGTTTGGATTACAACGCATTCAAGGGTAATGCGTATGGCCTTGCAAACACTTTGCTCCAGACGGCCAACCTCAAACCGGCAATCAAGAGCAACAAGGTGGACAACCTGTATTATGCGGGCCAGCTCACGGTACCAGGACCCGGCGTACCGCCTGCTATTATTTCAGGACAGGTTGTGGCGGCAGCGCTTGCAAATAGTCATCAAAACAAGTCAGGACAAAAACAAATAGCGAAGGCCGTTGTTAAGTGAGCAGGAATGTTCAAAACCTATTTCAAATAGTTACGGCACGTTTTTACAAGCACCCACGAAACCGTTACCAGCATGAAATCCATATTCGACCAGGTGAGTACAGAATGCAGCCGTTTGACCACCCAGGCATACAGCACGTCATTTTCACTGGGCATCTATTGTCTGGCCAAACCGTTGAGAGATCCCGTGTACGGCATTTACGGATTTGTGCGGTTCGCAGATGAGATCGTCGACAGTTTCCATCAATACAACAGGGAATCCCTGCTGCAAAAATTCCGGCGGGAAACATTCCAGGCCATAAACGACCGGATCAGTCTCAACCCGATATTGAATGCTTTCCAGGCTGTGGTCCATCAGTATAAGATCCCTCATGAACTGATCGACTGCTTTTTGAAAAGTATGGAAATGGATCTGTACAAGAATGGTTA
>CBFGXV010000014.1:0-14552 GCA_965652755.1 uncultured Chryseosolibacter sp.
CATAACTGCCGATTTTACCTCCACCCACCCGCCAGGATTAAGCCAAGACTGCGTTTTTCAGGAGTTTTTCAAGTAAAAAAATGGCCCATTGAATTTACTCGGTTTCAAACTACCTTTACGTCAACAGGCTGTGTATAGAAGAACGATCATATTATTGTCTTTCCTGGCGTACTCGCTAACGCTGATCCATAACCTTGTGCCTCACCATCACGATGAGGAAGCTAAAATCGACCATCATCACCATCATCATGGTAACCAGAAGGATCATCACCACCATGAACAGAATGACGGGAATAAGTCACTAAGCCACGTCTTCAGTGATGCGATCCATCATCCTGCCTCCGAAGTTGTGATCCACAGCCCGGAATCCAAACACATACAAAAGAGTAATTATCCGGTTGATCTTTTCATTGCGCGGATCGGTGAAACCATATCCCCCCGGATAAGACCTCCTGATCCATCAACCCGTTATCAGGAGAATCATTACTCATTCCAGCAACATTCATTTTTCCTTCTACGGGCTCCTCCTGTAGCGTAACTTCATTTATAGACCACAGTTTACAGGGCCTATATCAAGCGTTGCCGTACTGGCGACGCTTTAATTCTAATTTTTCACTAACGAACAATTCATAATTATGAAAAAAGTAGCAATTGCTTTCGCAGCATCATTATTCCTGTTTGCCTCGTGTGGCCAAAAATCCGAAGAGGGAACGCATACGCATGACGATGGCAGCGTACATGCCGATCATGAGAGTGACACCACTCAGGAAGAGTTCAACGCCGCCGATACAACGGAACATGTACATGACAGCACAACGCATACCCATTAAATTCATTAATGATCAAATCATTTCATGAATAAACTACTCTTGACTATCCTTATTGCTTTGCTGGCGTCGTGCCAGCAAAGCAATACTTCTGAAGAACATGCACACGAGCCGGAATCAACGACGCTCTCCTACACGCTTTACTCCGACAAAACAGAATTGTTTGTCGAGTTCAAACCGCTTGTCGTTGGCCAGTCTTCAGCCTTTGAGGCTCATTTTACAAAGCTGGGCGAAACGTTTACGGCTCTTGAAGAAGGCGCGATCACACTCAGTCTTATTGTTGATGAAAAAGGTATCCGTCAAACAAGCGAGCAACCGAGCTCACCGGGTATTTTCAGACTGGCTCTGAAACCAACAACACCGGGCACCGGAAGTTTGATATTCGACATTAAAACGCCCGACTACACCGACAAGATCGTCATCGATTCCGTAACGGTATTTCGGAATGAAGAGGCAGCGCGGGAAGCAACTGTGCAAGAGGGCCTGGCGGGAGGAATAACATTCCTGAAGGAACAAGCATGGAAAATCGAGTTCGCCAACGAAGAAGTTCAGCCTCAACCATTTCATGAAGTCATTAAAGTTTCAGGCCAGTTGAATGCCCGGCCATCAGACGAACAGGTGGTAACTGCGAAGTCAAATGGCCTTGTGAGTTGGAATGATGCCATCGTTCCTGGCGCAACGGTCTCACAAGGACAGCGCCTTTTTGTTCTGGCCTCCGGAAATGTTGCGCAGGGAAACATTGAGACACAACACAGGGAAGCAAAAGTAAACCTGGAAAAAGCGGAAGCCGACTATAAAAGAGTTCAGCCCTTACTGGCAGACAAGATCATTTCCCAGAAGGACTTCCTTGAAATCAAAAACCGATATGATCAGGCCCGAATCAAGTTTGAAACCTTGAACAGGAACTACACGGAAGCAGGACAGGCGGTACAATCACCTATGAGTGGATTTGTCAAGCAGATCACAGTCCGCTCAGGTGAATACGTGGAAGCTGGCCAGGCATTGGCGGTCATAACGAAAGACCTGTCGCTGCAATTACAAGGGGATGTCCCCTTGCGCTATGCAACCAGACTCCCGTTTATCTCGGAAGCCAATTTCAGAACGTTATACGACGACGCGGTTTATAACACAAAGGAATTAAACGGCAAGATCCTGTCTTATGGGAAATCCCTTGGTGACAATGCATCCCTCCTGCCCGTATTCTTTTCCTTGACTAACAACGGGTCCTTGATTCCCGGACAGGCGGTTGAAGTGTATCTCAAGGCAAGACCAATCGACCACGCCCTTGTTTTGCCTCTGTCTGCTTTGATTGAAGAGCAGGGAAAATTCTTCGTTTACGTTCAGGTGTCCGGAGAAAGTTTCGATAAACGCGAGATCAAAACAGGTGCGCAGGATGGAACATCTGTGCAAATTATTTCCGGATTGAATCCAGGTGAACGCGTTGTGACCAGGGGAGCCTACATGGTAAAACTTGCAACACAATCAGGATCTGCCCCCGCACACGGACACGAACATTAACAAGAATGGCAATGCTGAATAGGATAATATATTTTTCGCTGCACAACCGTTTTCTCGTAGTCATTGCGTCCGCGCTCCTGATAGTTGCAGGCACATACACTGCATCCAACATGGAAGTGGATGTGTTTCCCGATCTCACGGCTCCGACGGTTGTCGTCCTGACCGAATCCCATGGCATGGCGCCGGAAGAGGTGGAAAGGCTTGTCACGTTTCACATTGAGACGGCGGTGAACGGAGCCACCGATGTGCGAAGGGTCCGATCATCATCGTCAGCGGGAATTTCCATTGTGTGGGTGGAATTCGAATGGGGAACGGACATTTACCGAGCGCGGCAAATTGTCAGTGAAAAATTACTCGCTGTGAGGACAAGCCTGCCCGTTGACGTTGGCAATCCTACATTGGCGCCGAATTCTTCGATCATGGGTGAGATCATGCTCATCAGTGTGACGGGCGACAGCACCAACAATATGGAATTGAGGTCCCTCGCCGACTGGACCATTCGACCCAGACTGTTAGCGACGGGTGGCGTCTCACAAGTGGTTGTCATTGGCGGCGAATATAAACAGTATCAGATCCTGGCTTCGCCGCAACGCATGAAACACTTTGGTGTTACGTTGCCCGAACTCATCAATGCAAGTAAGGAAGCCAGCATCAATGCCTCGGGTGGGTTTATGAACGAATTCGGGAACGAGTATGTGATACGCGGCATTGGCAGGACTAATGATCTTGATGAGCTTGGAAAGACCGTTGTCACGCCCGATAGCAGGATCACAATCAACGATGTAGCCGAGATTAAAGTCGGATCTGCAATAAAGATCGGGGATGGTTCGCTTCGGGGAGAACCTGCGGTTATCCTCACCGTGATGAAGCAACCCAACACCAATACGCTGGAGCTTACCGGGACAATTGATGAAGCAATAGCCGATCTCAGTAAAACACTTCCTCCTGATGTAAAGATCAACACACAGATCTTCAGACAGGCTGATTTTATCAATGCTTCGGTGGGCAATATTCAAAGGACGCTGATCGAAGGTTCTATCTTCGTGGTCATAATCCTGTTTATCTTCCTGATGAACTGGAGAGCAACACTTATATCGCTTCTTGCCATTCCGATTTCATTGATCACAGCCATTCTGGTCCTGAAATGGCTGGGCTTTACTATCAACACGATGAGTCTCGGGGGCATGGCAATCGCTATCGGCGACCTCGTGGATGATGCCATCATAGACGTCGAAAATGTTTACCGGAGATTAAAGGAGAATGCAGCCAAACCGCTGGCAGACCGCACGCCCGTGCTGACAGTCATCTTTAACGCATCTGTAGAGATCCGGTCATCAGTAATCAACGCAACTTTCATCATCATCACAGCATTCATTCCTCTCTTTTTCTTATCCGGCATGGAAGGACGATTGTTAGCCCCACTCGGAATAGCCTTCATCGTGGCGCTCTTTGCATCACTTGTTGTTGCCATTACGCTTACACCGGTATTGTGCAGTTACCTGTTGACCCATGAAAAAAGTCTCTCTCAACAACATCGCGAAAGCTGGCTTGTAAAAAACCTCAACCACTGGTATGAACGTTCCCTTACAAATGCTTTAAATCACAAGAAAGCAATTCTGGGCGCTGCCATTGTTTTATTCATAGCCGCCGCTGCTATCCTGTCAACGCTCGGAAGAAGCTTTCTCCCGGAATTCAATGAGGGATCCCTGGTCATCAGCGCAGTCAGCATGCCTGGCATTTCACTCGATGAGAGCAACAAGATAGGTACCCGGATTGAAAAGACATTGCTCACCATTCCTGAAGTAAAAACTACAACGCGAAGGACCGGTAGGGCGGAACTCGATGAACATGCGCAGGGTGTAAACGCTTCCGAGATTGACGCGCCTTTTACGTTAGATGAAAGAGACCGGGATGAGTTCATGACTGATGTTCGTGAAAAACTCTCAGGAGTTGTCGGCGCAAACATTACGATTGGTCAGCCCATCGGGCACCGCATAGACCATATGCTTTCAGGAACACGGGCGAATATCGCAATCAAGATATTTGGTCCGGATCTAAGCACGTTGTTTACGTTATCCAACCAGGTGAAATCGTCCATTGAAGGGACTGAGGGGTTGGTGGATCTGAGTGTTGAACAACAAATCGACATCCCGCAGGTTCAGATCAAAGCCAGGCGTGAAATGCTCGCAAAACATGGAGTGACCGTTGGCGAATTCACCACATTCGTAGATGCCGCTTTCGCCGGAGAGCCTGTAGGCGATATTTACGAAGATGACAAGCGATTCGATCTCATCGTTCGCTTCAATGAAAGTAGTCGTGGTTCAATTGACAATTTAAAGAATGCGTTGATCGATACCGGTGACGGGCTAAAAGTTCCGTTGACCGAAGTTGCGGAAATTGTTTCTGCCAGCGGGCCGAACACCATAAACAGGGAAAACGTCCAGCGCAAGACGGTGGTCTCCGCTAATGTCTCGGGCAGAGATCAACGCAGCGTTGTTGAGGAGATCAGGAGTAAGATCGAACAATCTGTCACCCTGCCGGAAGGTTATCGCATCGAGTACGGCGGACAATTTGAGGCGGAACAGGAAGCCTCCCAGACCCTGATAATAACCTCCCTCCTTTCGCTACTGGTTATCTTTTTTCTCCTGTTCATGGAGTTCAGAGATACAAAAATATCCGGCATTATTTTGCTGAACCTTCCGTTGGCGCTTATTGGTGGAGTCATGAGCATCTGGCTTACATCGGGGATTATCAGCATTCCCGCAATCATCGGTTTCATAACACTATTCGGTATCGCCACACGAAATGGCATTCTGCTCGTATCACATTACAAAACCCTTGAAGCAGAAGGGAAGAATCTTTTTGATACAGTTGTTCTGGGCTCGCGTGACCGGCTAAGTCCGATCCTGATGACGGCCCTCACCGCAGGACTTGCCCTGATACCGCTTGCCATAGCAGGTGATCTGCCCGGGAATGAAATACAAAGTCCCATGGCGAAAGTCATACTCGGAGGGCTCCTCAGCTCGACGCTGCTGAATATTTTCGTCGTTCCAATTGTGTATTACCTGTCTCAAAGAAAAGCATCATGAAAAAAGCCACAATCATCCTGATATCAGTGCTGGCCGTAATCCATGTTAAAGCACAATCCGGACTAGACAAGATCTTATCTGAAGTAGAACGGAACAATAAATCCATTGCGGCCGAAAAACAATATCTCGAAGCTCAAAAGTTGTCTTTTAAGACGGGATTGAATCCGGAAAATCCCAGGATCGAATATGACCGTTTGCCGGGAAGTCCGGAAGGCGCAGGTACGCAACAGGACTTTTCAGTTACGCAGCCATTTGATTTCCCAACGTCGTACGGAAAACGACGCGTAGTATCCGGCGAACAGATCACACAAGCAGAGTTACAGGTAAGCGTATTCCGGCAGCAATTGTTACTGGACGCGAAACTCGCCGGCATTGATTATATCTATCGCACAAAACTTCAGAAGGAGCTTGTCAAAAGGCTTCAAAACGCCAACACGTTACTCGAAGCTATCAATAAACAAACCGAGCAGGGTGAATCAAACATACTAGACCTTAACAAAATAAAATTGCTTCAGCTGGAAATCAAGAACCAAAGTGATCTGAACGAAACTTCACAGAGAACACTGCAGCACCAACTTGACGAATTGAATGGTGGCATCCCGCTGGATCTTTCTCAAATTGAATATCCCGCACTTTCAGATCTTCCAGACTTTGAGTTCCTGGACAGCCTGATTGAAGCAAACGACCCCGAAGTCAAAGCTGTGGAACAAAGAAGGGACGTCAACAAGGAACAAGTGGAATTAACCCGTTCGATGACCTTGCCAAAGCTGGAAGGTGGTTATCATCAGCAATCCATTCTCGGCCAGAAATATCAGGGCTTTCACCTTGGCATGACCATTCCATTGTGGGAGAACAAGAACAGGGTAAAAACGGAACGCGCGCGTTTGGTGCATTCGGAATACCAGATCACTGAACACAGGACGGAACACCACTACAGGAACAAACAGTTATATGAGCAATACCTTCACTGGTTAAATACTTTTAATGCGTATCAAACTATCTTAACCAGCGCTAACAACGAGGCGCTTTTGAATAAGGCGTTTCAAGCGGGTCAGCTGTCGTTAATCGAGTATCTGATGGAGGTCAGGTATTTCTACGACGCGAATGAAAAGTTAAAAGCCGCAGAAAAGGAACTTCATCGGACGATCGCTGAATTATATAAATTTCAATTGTAGAGTTTACATTCAGCTAATGATAGGAATGCAGCCGACCCAGGATGGATAAGAATTGCATTCCTTGTTATCATAGGGCGGGATTTATGTCTTCCCTTTTGATTATGTTCCAGGAAACCGAAGGCGACTGGTGCTATTTTCCTTCTAACTTCCTGACACTTCACGAATGCGCATCCGATGTCTAACCGGCTTTTCAGATCAACGTCCTTTACCGGATTTCGAGAAATACAGGAGCCAAAACCTTCGGACTCCCTGAAAAAATCGCAGGAAAAGTAAAGAAAATACAAATCGTAAATAATATTCTATACTAATTTAATAGACATTCATACTCTTGTGAACATTTAATGAGTATGAAGATCTCCGCGTTACCTGTTTTTCTTTTTCTTGCTTTATCCTTTTTCTACGGTTCCGCCCAAACGGTCGAAAAGCACATTCACGATCGCGAGCAGTTATGGCTGGGATATTTCAACCAAACCCGATTGACAAATAAGTTCGGCCTCTGGCTTGACGTCCAATACAGGATGACGGATAACTTTACGGATCGTCCATTTCAATTCCTGTTCAGGCCCGCGCTCACTTATTTTATCAAAGACAATCTTAGAGTCAATGTCGGCTATGCGTTGACCGAACATTTCCCCGCGAAAGGACTTAAAACTACGCGCACAGAACATCGTCCGTGGCAGCAGATCTGGTGGAACCAAAAATATCCGGGACTGACGACGCTTCAATGGTTAAGACTCGAACAGCGTTTCAATGAAAGGATCGCCGACGATATCAAAGTGGACGGATATAACTACAATTTCCGGGTGAGATACAATTTCTCATTCCTGATCCCCCTGAAAGGAAAAGAAATGGTTGCACACACCCCGTTCCTAGCAATCCAGGATGAAGTGTTTCTCAATTTCGGCGACAGGATCGCCTACAACACTTTTGACCAGAACCGGTTCTTCGCAGGATTTGGTTTTCAGTTCAGCTCACACCTCAATGCACAGTTTGGCTACATGAACGTATATCAGCAGGAAGCTTCCGGAAACAATTATCTGTCAACGCATGCTATCCGACTGTTTGTATTTCATTCCCTGGATTTGAGGAATAAAGAAGAACATAAATAATTACAACTATGAAATGGATCACTCGCGAACGCCCCAAGATTGACCGGATCGCCTGTCCATGGCTCATCAAAAATTTCGTGGACAGTGATGCCGAGTTTATCTATGTTCCCAAAGAAAAAGTCTTCGGAAAGGCGAAGGAACTCGACGCTATTCCTTACGATCTTCCCGGAGCGGAGTACACGCACGAAGGTGAGTTTTGCACCTTTGATTATATCGTCAGGAAGCACAATATCGATGAGCCGGCGGTGAAACAAATTGCAGAGATTGTCCGGGGGGCTGACACGGATCGTTTTGACCTCGCTCCTCAGGCGGCCGGGCTATGGGCAATATCAGCCGGGCTTTCATATAACTACAAAAACGATCATGAGATGTTAGACATCGGCATGAAGCTCTACGATGCGCTTTATAGTTGGGCTACTTACGTTCAGGAAGAAAAGCATACATGGTCACCGAAATAACTTTATGGAAAACGAAAACACACCACGGTATTCACTCAAAGATCTGATCATCTATTTCCTGAAGCTAGGCACATGGGGATTTGGCGGCCCTGTTGCGCTGGTTGGTTACATGCACCGCGATCTGGTCCATGAAAAAAAATGGATCAGCGAGGACGATTATAAAGAGGGTCTGGCATTGTCGCAGCTCGCGCCCGGACCGCTTGCAGCACAACTCGGTATATACATCGGCTTTGTGCATTATCGCGTACTGGGAGCCACGCTCGCAGGGATCGCTTTTGTGCTTCCGTCTTTCTTCATGGTGATGGCCCTGGGTTACGCCTACGTTTTGTATGGAGGCCTTCCGTGGATGCAGGCTGTATTTTATGGCGTTGGCTCGGCGGTGATCGGCATCATCGCGATCGGCAGCTATAAACTCACGACAAAGAGTATTGGCAAAGACAGATTGCTCTGGATAATTTTTATAATCCTGGCTATTACAACTTTTATCACTGAACAAGAGATCTTGTGGCTTATCCTCCTCGGCGGGTTTGCAGTTTGGTTTACAAAGGCGCCGCCAAGGTGGTTGACCTCGTCGGCCAGCACCGTGTTCCCTGCCATCCTGCTCCAGCTTCAACCCGTGGCCACTGAATCGAAGTTGCTGGACATCGCGTGGTTCTTTACGAAGGCAGGCGCCTTTGTTTTCGGAAGCGGTCTTGCCATCGTGCCATTCCTGTATGGAGGCGTTGTGAAGGAGTTCCAGTGGTTAACAGAACAGCAGTTTGTGGATGCGGTGGCTGTAGCCATGATCACCCCTGGCCCTATAGTGATTACCGTGGGTTTCATTGGATATCTTGTAGCCGGACCGTGGGGAGCAGTTGTTGCCGCGCTTGCAACATTTATCCCTTGTTATCTCTTCACTGTTATCCCGGCGCCCTACTTTAAAAAGTACGGGAAGCACCCGGGTATCAAAGCTTTCGTTGACGGCGTGACGGCTGCCGCCATTGGAGCCATCGCAGGCGCGGTGCTTGTGCTCGCCAAAAGGACTCTTACGGACGTGCCCACCATACTGATCGCGCTGAGCACTGTTCTTATTCTGCTGAGATTTAAAAAACTGCAGGAGCCGCTGATTATCGCCGCTGCGGCGCTTATCGGAATAATCCTTAAATTGTTGATACAGATTTAGTCTTAAAGCAAAACATATGAAAGGGTTCCTATCAATCGCAATAATTTTGTTTTCGGCAGCACTGCTCAGCTCCTGTGGCGAGGCAACGAGTAACGATTCGAAACAAGCCAGCAAAAAAGAAATTGATATCGCGAAAATCGAGCAGACACTGGGAATGAAAGGAGTAACGAAAGACGGTGAGTACAAAGTCACTGTTCCACAGAATGACCTCAATATAGTTGTCGATGGTTTCAAGATCATTCCGCCGATGGGCCTCGGCAGCTGGGCTGCGTTTACCTCAGCCGGGGAAGGCGCCATGGTTATGGGGGACATTGTCGTAACTGAGACTGACCTCAAGCCAGTGCAGCAGGAAGTTATACGTCAGGGGCTGACCGTGACTGCAATTCACAATCACTTTTTAAGAGATGACCCGCATGTCATGTATATGCATATCGGCGGGATGGGTTCAGAAGAAAAACTAGCGCAGGCTGTGAAGGCTGTACTGGAAAAAGTAAAAGAAGTGAGAGGAACGAATCCTGCGGATGGAAGCAAAGACCCTGTCGAATTCAGTCTGGACACAGCACGGCTCAACAACATCCTCGGCAGCACAGGAGAGATGGCACGCGGCGTTTACAAACACACCATTGGCCGGCCGGACGTGGATCTGAAAGACCACAATTCAGAAGTTACGTCCTTCCTTGGCTTCAATACATGGGCATCATGGCAGGGTACGGCTGAAAAAGCTGCGGTAGCCGGAGATTTTGCTATGCTTGAGAATGAAGTCGCAGCCGTCATCAAAGCGCTTGTAGAAAATGGCATTGAGGTTGTCGCCGTGCATAACCATATGGTGCATGAGGAACCGCGAATCTTCTTTCTGCATTACTGGGGTGTTGGACCCGCAGAACAACTGGCTAAAGGATTGAAAGCAGCTCTCGATCAAACAGGCAGAAAGAGCGAGCAAACTGAAGCTTCGGTGTTTCCGGGCTTCGACGAAATACTCTGCAGGAATTAACGCCCATCGATTTAAGAATTCACAATGATTGAATCCGATCCATTTCGGCCTCTCCGCAAAAGTGGTCCGTGAGCCTACTCGGCAACCATAAAATAAATGAAACAAACATTACCCCATCACGGGCGTGTCTGTCAAATAAAGATGCACAAATTGTGAACTTTTTTCGGTTGTGAAACACAAGTTATTGTAAAGCGCTCAGACTTTGACCTTACTTTTGTTCAAAGGGTGTTTCAAGAGTACCCAAAGGATTATGGGAACACCAACTACTGCCGGAAACAGCCAGAAAAACCACTGAGGAAATAATTTCCAAAAGGGAAGATTCTTTCCGTTGTCAACGTAAAATCCGGTCATCAACAGAATATATGATACCCCCATGCAGATCGTGTGGTATCTTGTCCAGTTCAGCGTTCGACTCTTTGCCAACCAGTAACCAGCCAAAGTAGAACTTATGGCCAGAACACCAATCAATAACAAATAAATGTTATGAGGCCATCGCATGACTGAAAGAGTTACTACAGTGCAAAAAGACAAAAGCATCGACCAAATATAGATTTTCCCATATGTAGAATGTCTTTTCTTTCCCTTATCGCTTAACATGGCAACGAGTCCAGAGACGACTGCCATTAAGGAAATCAGAATATGGACGAGGACAAAGCTCAAAAACGTCCGGTCAGTTGAGGGAACCGGAATTCCAAATATATCGGTCGTTCCTTCCATACTTGAAGTTAATCGATTTGTAACAGCTATTAAACCCGAGGTGAAATTGTTTGAGTCATTCACTTGCTGTGTTTGCAATGACGTGGAGCCGGGGAGTTGGCTAATCAAACGTATTATCGTAATATTGCGTTATAATAATATGGGGATAACGAAATCGGAACTCTTTAAAAAGCGACAAAACCGCATTGCCAATCTTGCCAAGGCGTTTGACCACCCGGCAAGGGTTGCAATACTCGAATATCTCCTGAGCCATCAAACGTGTATCTGTAATGATCTTGTAAATGAGCTCCCACTATCCCAGTCCACAATCACGCAGCATTTAAAAGAACTAAAGCAGATCGGGATCATCAAGGGCGAGATCGAGGGACCAAAAGTCAACTATTGCATTGATGAAAAGGTTTGGGAGGAAGCGCGCGACATCTTCATAAATATGTTCGCGAAGTTTGTACCTAAGAACGATTGCTGCTAGATTTTTTTTAATACTTATAACGTAATATTGCAATATAACAACACCTATGAAAATTGCACTGTTCAGCGACATCCACGCCAACCTGCCGGCTCTGGAATCCTGCTTTAAAAGCATTGATGAACGCAAGCCGGATTTCGTCTATTGCCTTGGCGACCTGGTGGGCTATAACATCTGGCCCAATGAAGTTATCAACGAAATCAGAAAACGGAACATCCCGACAATTGCAGGCAATTACGACCAGGGTGTCGGCATCGCCGGCGATGATTGCGGTTGTGCGTACAAAACAGATCACGATAAATCAAATGGCGAGCAATCGATCGCATACACAAACAGCATCGTAAGACCCGACGAAAGAAAGTATCTCCGAAACCTCCCCTCCCACATAAGATTAGAGTACAATCTTACCGGCGAAAAATTCAATCTGCTAATGGTCCATGGCAGCCCGCGGAAGATCAACGAATACCTGTTCGTCGACCGCGAAGAAAAAAGCTTCCGGCGAATCCTCGAACAAGCTGATGCGCACATCATGTTTTTCGGCCACACGCATAAGCCCTATCACAGGATATTCAAAGATGACTCAAACAACTACCGGCACGCCATCAACATCGGGTCTGTCGGGAAGCCAAAAGATGGCGATGCCAGAGGATGCTATGTATTGTTGACACTGGAAGAATCGTTCACGCTAAGCAACCCCGAATCTTTAAAGGTCGAATTCGTACGATTTGAGTACGATGTTGAGAAAGCAGCCCGGGCAGTGGAAGATAGTCCGCTGCCGAATGATTTTGCGGACATGCTGCGGAAAGGATATTGAGAGTATAAGAGAAGATATTATGCAAAAAAGTCAACTTGGGTTTCTGGACCGTTATCTAACCCTTTGGATCTTCCTGGCGATGATGCTTGGCGTGGCGTTGGGCAATCTCGTCCCTGGCATCGAAAGTTTCCTGAACAGGTTCAATGTGGGTACCACAAATATCCCGATCGCTATTGGTCTCATCGTTATGATGTTTCCACCCCTGGCAAAGGTGCGCTACGAACATCTTGGAAAGGTATTTAAAAACATCAAAGTCATTTCATTGTCCCTGGTCTTGAACTGGATCATCGGTCCGATCCTCATGTTCTCCCTGGCGCTGATCTTCCTCCACGACAAGCCGGAATACATGATCGGACTTATCCTGATCGGTATTGCGCGATGTATAGCCATGGTACTGGTATGGAATGATCTGGCCAAAGGTGACAAGGAATATGCTGCCGGACTGGTTGCCCTTAACAGCATCTTTCAGGTCTTGTTTTATAGTTTCTTTGCCTGGTTATTCATCACAGTGTTGCCCCCATACTTCGGAATTGAAGGCAATGTTGTTGATGTAAGCATGCGGGATGTTGCAGAAAGCGTATTCCTCTATCTGGGACTGCCTTTCATCGCCGGATTTTTGACAAGATACTTTTTCAGGAAAGCAAAGGGCGAAGACTGGTACGTCCAAAACGTTGTGCCTAAGATCAGCCCGTTCACACTGATCGCCTTGTTGTTTACAATCGTGATCATGTTCAGCTTCAAAGGGAAGATGATCCTGGAGATCCCGATGGATGTCGTCAGAATTGCGATACCCTTGGTCATCTACTTTGTGGTGATCTTTATCCTGAGCTTCATTCTTTCGAAAAAACTCGGCGCGAACTACGAAGAGAACACTTCCGTATCCTTCACGGCAACCGGCAACAATTTCGAGCTTGCGATTGCCGTAGCGGTGGGTGTGTACGGAATCAATTCAGGTCAGGCGTTCGCGGGCGTTGTGGGTCCGTTGATTGAGGTGCCTGCTCTTATCCTGCTCGTCAATCTTGCGTTCTGGTTTAGAGGGAGATTGTACGCTAAAGTTGCTGTAGGGTAATGGCTGATCGTTTGAACAGCGAGCAAGGAGAAAGGCCCGTCAATCCGGGAGTGAGTGTGGTAATGGTTGAATAGTTTCGATTGTGAAATAGTTGAAGCATCACGCAAACCTGCCTGCCACAGCATGGATCGGCGCGCCGGCAGGCAGGGGCGCAAGGCCGCAGAGAAAGGCGCAGAGAATTTTTCGTTGGCGTGTGATAACCGGCCACAAGTCTTCCTCCACTGCTTCAGCCCGATCAGTTATTCGAATTGTACCTCCACCCGCCGGGCACTGGTTCGTCTCGGCAATCCATCCAGGAAAAAATATATTGTGGCATTCGAAAGCGATCATCTATAATTTCGATTTAAGGAATATAGGAATTATTTTCAGCGCCTCCTCTAAGCTCTTAAAAGCTAAGATCGGTAATTCGTCGACTTTGGCATCCACTCTCAAACTTTTCACAATGCCGGATGTTGCTTCATTATCACCAATGACAATAATAGCGTCCGCTAAAGCCGTTTCTGCCCTGGAAGCAACAGTCTCAAAGTCCGTTACAACGTCCGCGGTAGCAGGAATTTCGTTAATAAAGGAGATTTTGTCAGAAGGTAAATTTTTATTCGTAAAAATTATTAAATGGCGTTTTTTAGAATTGGCCATGTTTCATATCTTTCTCTCTTAAATTTGCGAATTAAAATAGTTAAAATCAACGCTATTTAAAACTTGTTAAACATGAGCATATTGGAAGAACAAGTCCAGAATGTTTTGATGGCTGAAGATGATGATGACGATTTCGAATTATTTTCAGAGGTCATCCGAAACCTTTCCCTTAAGGTTTTTTTAACAAGGGCTGAGAACGGGGATGTGTTGATGAAGATCCTCCATGAAGAAGTACCGGACATGCTCTTCCTGGACATCTTAATGCCGTGCAGAAACGGTAAGGATTGCCTCCATGAAATTCGCTCGCATAAAAAGTTCGACAATCTGCCTATTATAGTCTACACATCGCTGCGGGATTTTGACACAATTGAATTTTGCTACAGAAAAGGGACAAACCTCTTCGTCTACAAGCCTCACTCTTATGGAGAACTCGTTCAGGTAATAGAAAGGATATTTTCAATGAACTGGAAAAGCATGAGATACTATCCCACGCTTTCGAACTTTGTTCTCAACCCTTCCAT
>CBFGXV010000015.1:0-14081 GCA_965652755.1 uncultured Chryseosolibacter sp.
CGCGCGAAGAATATAAGATTCTGAAAGAAACTTTGAACCGCAACAACGACGAGGGAACTGATGCCACTTCTGGCGGAAACACAAAAGTTCTTGAAGACGGAGCTGAAACTGCTGAAAAGGAAAATCTGTCTCAGCTCGCAGCACGGCAACAGAAATATATTACTAACTTGGAGAATGCTCTGGTTCGGATCAAGAATGGTACTTATGGGATTTGTTCTGTAACGGGTAAGTTGATTTCAAAGGAACGTCTTATAGCGGTTCCACACACCACCCAGTCGATTGAAGCAAAGTTGATGCAGCAGGATTGACCGCGGCTGCCGTGCAAAGATCCTGGTTAGAGATCGCTGAGAGCCAGAACGAGAACGGAGAATTTTAAACCACTACAATGGATTTTTTGCAGAACCACATCGAGGCCCTGATCTTTTGCTCTCCGAGCCCGATCAAGATCACCGATATTAAGTCGTGTTTGTCAGAAATGTTTAATGCCGATGTTCCGGAAGAGGACATCATGGGAGCGATACAAAGGCTGGAAGAAAAATACGTGTCTGATGATTACGCATTTCAACTTTTCAAAGCAGCCGGCGGTTATCAGTTTCTCACCAAGCCAGCTTACCAGGCTAGTATCAGCATATTGCTCAAGCAGCAATCCAAGAAGAGACTATCTACGTCAGCGATGGAAACCCTTTCCATCATTGCATACAGGCAGCCGATCTCAAAAACTGAGATCGAAAATATCCGCGGTGTAAATTGCGATTACGCCGTTCAAAAGCTATTGGACAAAGGACTTATTGAGATTACCGGTAAGGCTGAGACGATCGGGCGCCCAATGTTGTATGGCACGACTGCGAAGTTCATGGAATATTTTGGTATAAGCGATCTTGCAGAACTACCTGCGCCAAAAGACTTCACTTCGGAGGTAAATACGATCGGGGACAACGCTGAATCCAAGGAATCCGATGCCCAGGCGTAACGAAAGCGATTCCGGAAGAAAAAATTCAGGCCGTTCCGGCGGAAGATCCGATTCGCGCAGGGCCGCGCCGGGAAGAAAAACTTTTAAAAAAGACGATCGCGAGAATCCCAAAAAATCATCGGCACGCAGATCATCGGCAGGCAGACCTGGATCAGTGAGCGATTCACGTCCAAAGCGTGCCAGCGGGTCTGCGGATAAACCATTCAAGCGATCAGGCTCCGGTTATGGACGAGAGAGTGCTTTCAAGGCGCCCGGAAAGAGAGGGGGCAGATCGGATGAAGAGACACGCACAGACCGGTTCAGCCAGAAGAGCCGTTTCGCCAAAACAGAACCCAGGACATCAGACGCGAGAAATGAGCGCAGGGATACCGGCCGCAGACGTGGAGCTAAGAGTTTTGAAAAGCGCGGCGACGAGCTGTCAGACAGCAAGCGACCCGCGGCGAGGAAACCTCCCGCAAAGGGTGCCTTCACGCGCGGCGAAGGACGCGGCGAGTCTTTTGGCAAACCTTATAAAAAAATCTACAAGAGTCGGCCCGATCGAACAGGAGCAGCACCCTCCCGCAGGCGTCAGGAAGCCGATGTCGCTGCACCGAAGAGTGACAAGACCAGACTGAATAAATTTATTGCCAACAGCGGGATCTCCTCAAGGCGTGAGGCGGATGAGCTCATCACCATGGGATTGATCTCCGTCAACGGGCAGGTAGTCACTGAGTTGGGGTACAAGGTTAGCCCCGGCGACGAGGTGCGGTACGAGAACAAGGTGCTACGCGCCGAAAAACCCGTATATATTCTTCTCAATAAGCCAAAAGGTTTTATTACTACGACGGAAGATCCGCAGGAGCGAAAAACCGTCATGCATATCATCGGCGCCTCCGTAAAGGAGCGCATCTATCCGGTAGGACGACTTGACCGGAACACCACAGGTTTATTGTTGCTAACGAACGATGGAGACCTGGCGGACAAATTGATGCATCCTTCCTTCAACGTCAAAAAAGTCTATAAAGTAGAACTCGATCGTCCGCTTACGAAAGCGGACCTTCAGAGCATTGCCGAAGGTGTTCGCCTCGAAGAAGGTCGTGCAACTGTCGATGACGTGGCAATCGTTTCGGAAGATGGACGCACTGTCGGAATTGAATTGCACATCGGATGGAACCGCGTTGTGCGCCGCATATTCGAGGCTCTGGGTTATGAAGTACAGAAACTGGACCGCACGGTTTATGCCGGCCTCGATAAAAAAGAACTGGGCCGCGGGCAATGGCGTTTTCTGTCCAAGGAAGAAATTATCCACCTCAAGCATTTCAAATAAGTAGCATCTTCAGTTAATTTGAAGGGCAACTTATTTTGGAGCTCACCAAGACCATTCAATCATGACGAGACCGGATATTGAAAACGTACCCGCATTTTACAAAACGTATGTCGATTATGTAAAAGACATGGACGTGATGGACGCGCTTCGTCATTCCTCCAAGCTCGTTTCGCAACTTGTACCCTATATCCCCGAGGACAAAGGCAAATACAGGTACGCCGAAGGTAAGTGGACAGTGAAGGAGGTAATCAACCACATGATGGATGCCGAAAGGGTGTTCGCATATCGCGCCCTCAGGTTTTCACGCAACGACTCGACTCCGCTTTCTCCTTTCGACGAAGACGCATACGCGCCGGAAGCAAATGCACATCAAAGGACCGTCCAGCAGCTGGCCAAGGAAATGAAAAGACTGCGGGATTCGACCATAGACCTTTATGCAAGCTTCAGTCCTGAAATGCTTCAGCGCGAGGGAACTGCAAGCGGAAAAAAACTTTCAGTTCTTAACCTTGGATATATAATCGCGGGTCACGATATACACCACCACAAAATTCTTCACGAGCGTTATCTTAACTCCTGAGCTATGCGTCTGATGTTTTATGCGCTGGCGCTGGCTTCCCTCTACTCCTGTTCTCCAGTTTCGCGAGCCAGTCTGAATAAAACATTCAATGCAACAGAAGCGCGTTTCCAGGATCACACCGGATTTGTTCTTTATGAACCTTCGAAAAATAAAACCATTTTCGATTTCAACGGTGACAGGTATTTTACGCCAGCATCCAATACCAAGATCTTCACGCTTTACACAGCGTTGAAAATTCTCGGAGACTCGGTGCCCGCTCTCAGGTACGTTCAACGCAACGACTCCCTGATTTTCTGGGGTACTGGTGATCCGTCCTTTCTTTATAAGGATGTATTTTACGACTCAACAGTTTACAATTTCCTCCGAGACAGTGATACACCGCTCTATTTGTCTACATCGAATTATCACACGACGCACTTTGGTGAAGGATGGGCCTGGGACGATTACAACTCTGGATATTCGCCGGAGCGCTCTCCATTTCCAGTCTATGGCAATATTGTTTCAATAATCGCTGACCAGGGTATCCTGAGAGTTACTCCCGATTATTTCGTCCCGGCGATTAGCGCCGGCGATGAAAAGGAAAGCACCGAAGTTATCCGGAAGCTGGATGCAAATGTTTTTATCGCTCATTCTTCCAAAGAGATTGCAGAGGTGAAAGAAATTCGCGTTCCCTTTAAAACCGACTCGGTTACGCTGACCGCGTTGCTCGCCGACACATTGAAGAGATCCGTGAATGTCGTCGACATGCCCGTCCCTCCCTCCGCGAATACGATATTCAGCATTCACCTCGACAGCTTGTACAGCGTGATGATGCAGGACAGCGATAACTTCATCGCGGAGCAACTATTGCTTATGTGTGCCAATGTACTCAGCGATAGTCTCAAGCCGGAGATCGCCATAAATTATATGAAGAAGAATCACCTCGGGGATCTTCCTGACGTGCCCGTGTGGGTCGATGGTTCGGGCTTGTCGAGATATAACCTTTTTACTCCGCGATCCATTGTCAGGTTATGGCAAAAGATCTCGGATGAGCTGCCTCAGGAGCGGCTCTTTCCTTTGCTTGCAACAGGTGGGGTACACGGCACGATCCGGAAATGGTATCAAAAAGAAAAGCCGTATATCTTTGGAAAGACAGGTTCATTGAGTAATAATCATTGCCTGAGCGGATTCCTGGTAACAAAAAAAGGAACGGTGCTTATCTTTTCTTTCATGAACAGCAACTTCACCGCTACCGGAAATTCAATACGACGAAACATGCAAAGTATTCTTGAAGCCATTTATGAACATTACTAAAAAAATTTCCATGTCAATAAAAAAAATTGCTTTTGGATTTTTCTTTTGTGCAGGCTGGATCACTGCGAACGCACAGCAGGGCGACAGCCTTGATATAAAGATCGGACAGATGCTGCTGATTGGTTTTCCCAAGGCGGAAGTCGACCCTCTTGTTCTGGAAGAAGTGCGCAAGGGAAAAGTGGGCTCTATCATCATCTTCGAAAAAAATATTCCGGCAAAGAATTCTTTCGTGGCGTTAAAAAAGATCACGTGGACATATCAGCAGGCAGCCCCGATCCCGCTTTTCATCAGTATCGACCAGGAAGGAGGGAGAGTGAACCGATTGAAAGACAAATATGGCTTCCCCAGATCAATAACAGCAGAGGCAATGGGTAATGCTAATTCGCTCGATTCTGTCCGGTTTTATTCGGAGGCTACCGCAGCAACGCTGGCCGGCCTGGGTATTAACGTGAACTTCGCTCCCGTCGTGGACCTTGCTTCCAATCCGGCAAATCCAATTATCGCGCGATATGGAAGGGCTTTCAGCGCCAACGAGGATTCCGTTACACTTCTCGCAAAGGAGTTCATCAAAGGTCACCGTAAGTTTAACGTCTTAACTTCTTTAAAGCATTTCCCGGGACACGGAAGCTCCAAGGACGATACGCACCTGGGCATTGCCGATGTTACGAACACGTGGGAAAAACGCGAGCTTCAACCGTACGAAGATCTGATCGGTGGCGGCTATGCAGATGCCATCATGACCTCGCACATCGTTAACAAAAAACTGGATGCGGACGGATATCCCGGCACGCTATCGGATGACATTCTCGGTGGCATACTGAGAAAGCAGCTCGGGTTTGATGGAGTGGTATTTACGGATGATATGCAGATGCATGCAATCACAAAGCACTACGGCCTTGAGGACGCAATCAGGATGGCTATCCTCGCCGGCGTCGACATCATGACATTCTCCAACAATATTTCGGGAAGTGATGAACGCACCGTCGACAAGGTGCACGCCATTATACGCGGGATGGTGAAGAAGGGCATCATAACGGAGGCGCGCATCGACGAAAGCTTCGATCGCATCATGAGGTTGAAAAAAGACCTGATAAATGATGACAGGATTGCGGAATTGAAACGCGAACTCCAGACGTTAAGAGCATCCCTGGAGGAGGCGGTGGAGGCCGTTCGCGAAGTTAACCAGAGTCTGGAGAAAAAACCGGCCGAAGAAAAGACTGACGAGAAAAAATCCAGAAAGAAGAACTAGTAACCGCAGATCCGCTGCGCTCAGCTGATCTCAACGCGCTTCAGACCAATAACCGCAAGTTAGTGGACAACTATCAGCTTACGCTTCCGACGACAAAAGCTATTCCTGTAGTCCTAAGCATTCCTCATTGCGGTACGGCTTTTCCGGATGACATCAGGGATCAGTTTTCTCCGGAACTGATTGCTTCTCCCGATGACACAGACTGGTTCCTTGACCGGTTATACGACTTTGCCCCTGCACTGGGCATTACCACCATCAGTGCTGTATGGAGTCGCTGGGTGATAGACCTGAACCGCCATCCCCAAAGCAAACCCCTGTACAGTGACGGTCGAATCATCACAGGTCTCTGCCCCGTAACAACATTTCTGGGGCAGCCTCTTTACAGGGATAGACGGAGTGTGGTCAACGAAACGGAGGTAATGCGCAGGAGGAAATTGTATTTTCAGCCCTATCACGAAAAGCTGGGTGAACTGATCGCCGGGCTGAGATCACAATTTGGGACAGTACTTTTGTGGGATTGCCATTCTATTCGTCAGCAGGTTTCTACGATCCGCGCGCAAAAGTTTCCGGACCTCATTCTTGGAAGTGCGGATGAAAGCTCTGCTCATCCACTTATCATTCAGAGCGCGCTGCGAAATCTTAACCAGGGGATTTTTGCAGTCAAGCATAACGATCCTTTCAAAGGGGGTTATATCACGCGCAATTACGGGAGACCTGCTTTGCATCAGCATGCGCTCCAGCTTGAGATGTGCAAAGTCAATTACATGGATGATACGGAGACATTATATCACCGTGTCCGGGCAAAAAAGATGGCGGAGTTACTTTATAATACGCTAAGTAGTATTGCGGAAATATTAATTTCCATCAAAGATTAAGTAGATTTATAATTCGCGCTGTGGGCCAGGGGCTGGAGAATTCTCAAACAACCAACCGATCGATACTGAAGGATGAGTTCAGGGACACAAAAATCCGGCATTGGCCGGGCGAGAAGTCGCCAGGCAAAGACTTATCAATTCAAAGCCCTGCGGCAATCAACAGGCTGGGTCAGTCCCGCATTTGTTGAAATTGATAGCCGCGGCATTATACAGCAGATCGCAACTGAGTCCTCCGACGTAAGTTCACCCATTGAAACTGTTAATGGTTTCGCCATTCCGGGGTTTCAGAATTCACATTCACACGCTTTTCAGTTCGCTATGGCAGGAATGGCCGAACGCCATGAAGTCAACACGGTGGATGACTTTTGGAGTTGGCGCGAGGCGATGTATGCCTGTGCGCTGACGATGGATCCTGATCAGTTGCAAGCGGTTGCCGCAATGTTATATGCAGAGATGCTTAAACGCGGGTACACCCACGTTGCCGAGTTCCAATACCTGCATCACGACAAGGACGGAAAGCCTTACGCGAATCAGGCTGAGATGAGTGTTAGCCTTGTTGCGGCCGCGGCGATAGCGGGAATCAAGATCACTTTGGTTCCGGTATTTTATCAGAAAGGGGGTTTCGGAAAGGATGCCGATCCAGGGCAGCGGCGCTTTTGCTTTCAGGATGTACATCAGTATTTCAGATTACTGGATGATTGCTCCGGGGTCATAAAAAATCTTACTAATTCGCGGATCGGCTTCGGCGTTCACTCCCTCCGCGCTGCCAGTGCCGGAGATGTGGTAAAAATCGCTGAAAATGGTCCGTCGGATATTCCATTCCACATTCATGCAGCCGAACAATTGAAAGAAGTCAACGACTGCATTGCCTTCTTAAATCAAAGACCGGTTGAGTGGCTACTGGATCACATCGAATTAAAAGAACGTTATCATTTAGTCCACTGCACTCACCTGACGGATGATGAAGTAACCCGACTTGCAAGAAGTAAGGCGCATGTCGTGCTGTGTCCAGGCACTGAAGCGAACCTCGGGGATGGGATTTTCAGGTTAACGGATTTTGCAAAGCACGGAGGCCGTTGGTCGATAGGCACTGATAGTCACATAAGTCTCAATCCGCTTGAAGATCTCCGATGGCTCGACTATACCCAACGACTTACAACTCACAAGCGGAATACTTTCCCCGATGGCGCCAGCGCGTTGATGAGCGATGCGATCTTCTCGGGAAAGAGGGCGATGGGCTTATCAGCGGAAGAGTTCTTTGTTGTCGGGCAGCCTCTTGACGCGGTGATCTACAATGGCGACAGTCCTTTACTAAACGTGGCTGGACTGGAGAATCTTTTACCTACGCTCCTATACACCGCCGATGGTTCAGCTGTGACGGGAACAATTGTTGATGGAGAGTGGATCGTCAAAGAGCAGTTTCATCGGAATGCAGAAGAGATCTTGAGGGATTTCCAGCGCGCGTTGAAAGGTCTTGCAAAAGTTTAGTTATGATTCAGATTAGAAGAATATCACCCGGGGACAACCAGGCGGTGGCCGATATCATTCGTAAGGTAATGCCAGAGTTCGGGGCAGGCGGTGCCGGTTTTGCGATCCATGACCGGGAAGTCGACGACATGTATAATGCATACAGTCTGCCACGGTCAGCCTATTATGTGTGTGAGGATAACGGAAAGCTGGTTGGAGGGGGAGGGGTGGCACCGCTTGCAGGCGGACCTGATGATACGTGCGAGTTAAAGAAGATGTACTTTCTGCCGGAAGGACGCGGAAAAGGCCTAGGACATGAACTGCTGAAAAGATGTCTGGATTCAGCGCGGGAGATGGCTTACACGTATTGTTATCTGGAAACTTTTAACACCATGAAAAATGCCATGGCTCTCTACGAACGGAGTGGTTTCACGCGCATAGCTGGACCGTTAGGGAATACCGGACACTTCGCATGTGATGTTTTCTATGGCATAAAACTTTCCTGATCACACCAGAAACTCAGTTGTGCTCTTTCTCGTAGTGTTCCTTCAGAATATCTTCTCCGAAATCATCTGTCAGATCTCTGACAACTGTGTGGACGTGATTGGCATTGTTTTGCGTATTGTCGTATTCAATCAATAACATGGGCCCTTGAATCCGGTAATAATGACCGGCGCCTGGTTGCAGGCTTCCCGCCCATGCGAAGCTGAGATTGTCGATGCCCGCCTTTTCAATTTTTTCCATTAGTCTTTTGGAGAAGCCCAGTTGATAATTTTTCACATAGACGTTCAGCAATTGCATGAAGAGTTTTCTTTGCTGATCGGTCATTTCCGTATAGCCCAGGCCTTTCGGTTCATCCAATTGCGCCTTCCGCTGATTCCCTGTAATGATCTCTGACGGCGCCTTGCCCGATACTATTGCCGTCCTTTGTTGTTTCTCATTAAGTGAGTTTACAAGCGTGAACCCGAGATCCGACTCCTGCTTGAGTATCTGGCGGCCAGTATGCCTTCCGGACCGGACAATCGCAGGATTACTTCCCCAGAATGTTGGTGTCGAGGAAACAATTTGTCCATCGAGGGTCGAAAAATTAATTGATATATGATGACCTTCGAGCCGCCATCCCCAAAACTTGTCATGAGCGGGGTCCCCGAAAACGGTTATATAATAATTTAATGGGTCACGGTATTTGTCATCGGCAGGTCTGTTTTCGACCTCGCGCAAAATGTTCTCCAGGGCCATGATGCTGTTCGCTTTCTGATAGCCCTGCTCGCTCAGGCTTGCTTTCAGCATCGCAAGCGCTGCGGCCCTTTGCTTTTCCGTCATCGCATTGAATGAAAGACCATTTCGTTCGCGCGGGACAAAATGCCAGTTGAACCGCTCTTCGTCTGCAAAAGGATATTGTGCTTTGGTGGCTGCGCTGTCTTCAAGCATGTTGAGGAAATCGGTGGCCTTCGAGGCAAGGGTAGAATTCTGAGCCAGGGCGCAATGTGAAAAAACAACGATACCAAATGTTATAAGGATGGCTGGTCTCATAGGGTGTTTGATTGAGATACGGAAGTTGGTGAAATATTGTTAAATACTTAGAAAATCATGGACGTTTATTCAATAATCTGTCCAGTTTTTTCTGGTTGTTGAAATTATGGCGGATTCGTGGGCGTGTTAATTTCCGAGAATAAAAATTGCGTTCGAAAACAGCATCTTGCCGTCTTCCCAAAAGCTTCTGAATAGTGGATTGTCTACGAAGTAAACGATTTCTCCGTTTCCAATTTCCTCCACCCCAAAAATCAGGCTATTCTTCAACAGTCGATTGGCTTTGAAACCCGCAAAGCCCTGCACTGGTTTCACAGATTCGCCCAGGTAGCCAACGTTCCAGCCGGCAGTTAGCCATGAGAAGCGACGCTCATGATTTTTGAGCGTGTAATATGAAGGACGCAACCCGAAGGCCAGTGGATGGGAATTATCAAGCGTGATCTTGTAAATCGCGCCGGAGATTTTTTCTGTCAACTCTTTTCTTTGTGCGTCCTCGTAGCGCATGAAACCCTCCTTTTGCAGGCGGTCCTTTGCGAGCTGCTCCGCTTCGTTCTTTTCCGCGTCCGTGGCGTATTTGCGCAAACCGAATCCCTTTTTTTCAACAAAGGCATTCAGCGCTTCGCCTACAAGTACAAGGCGGCCGCCGGCGCGCACCCATGACGAGATCTTTTCAAGCATGTCTTCATCAAAGAGACCATATGAACCTTCCGGAATAATCAGCACATCGTATTTGCTCAAGGTGATGCTTTTGAAATAGGTCGTGCCGAGCTGTGTGATGGGGAAGTCTATCTGTTGTTCGAAAAAATGCCAGATCTCTCCGGAGGACAGGGGCGAAGTCTGCTCACCAAAAAGTACGGCAATTTTCGGAACGTTTAACAGGTGGAGTTCGCTCGAGCCCAGGTCCTTGCCCTGATCGACGAATCCCGTATTCGCCGTGCGAGCCATCCGGTCAAATTCCTGTGCCAGACTTTTTATTAGAAGGTCAAACGCCGGCAGCTGATCGTTGTCCTGTCGCGTGATGATCAGTGAGCCCGCCGCGAATGTTTCGCCAGTGACAGTAAAGGACCGCTGTGCGCAGCGAACTTTGATGTCGCTTTTCATGAGCGCTGAGAGGAACATGACATCCCGAAGGCTATTGTACTTAAAGATGTAAGCATAGGGTTTGTCGATGATATCGTATTCGTCTGTCGATAGTGGCCTGTAAGGTTTTACCGGATCAACCCGCTCATTCAATGCAAACGCGTCCAGGTTAAGGGCATACATAAGGTTCCATGCTGTAATATCGTACGTCAGGGAGTCGGACAATCGCGATGTGGGTTCGAAGATTGTGGTGACAAATCTGGATTTTGGTTGGTACGCGCTGATGACCAGGTCACGGGCAGTGATGTTTACAGACGAGACCGATTGTGTTTGATAATTATATCCGCGCATTGTTCTGGCTGTGGACGGATGTCCGTACCGGATGGAATGCATATCCATCCAGCGTGTGATATGGTTGATCTTATCAGCATCGTTCTGCGCTTTAATCACGTATGTTTTGTATGCTGACGACGGGCTAGTGTTGTTTTCGCGAAAGTACTTTTCAAACTCATCTGTCACGCGACCCGCATTCATCGACGTAACTTCCACTGTGGCGAGTGCCGACGTGTGATGGTGCAGTATGCGCTCCATAAGCGTCAATTTATCGCCTGTTTCGGTTGTGATTGAAAGTCCTCCGGCTCCGCCGCCCGCCTGTTCGTATGTCATGCCAACGGCACCGCTGTATGTTGGGTACGTGTCACCGTAACTGGGATAGTATAGATCGAAAACCTCTTTCGTGAAGTAAAGCCACCCTTTATCGTCAAAGTATCTCGCGTTGTTCTTGCCGATCATCAGCTGGAAATCCCGCTGCCACGGAGAGATCACTTCATGAAGTGGCTCTGCTGCAGGCGCAAAGAAATAGGGATTATTGTATCCCTGTTCATGGAAATCGACGTGTACATGTGGGAGCCATTGGTTGTAAACCTTAAGTCGTTGTTGCGATTCAATTTGTGTGCACCAGGCCCAGTCCCGGTTCAGGTCGAAGAAATAATGATTCGTTCTTCCGCCGGGCCAGGGCTCGCGGTGTTCTTTAGCATCGTATTGCGG
Organism: uncultured Chryseosolibacter sp.; assembly: GCA_965652755.1. Classification (GTDB taxonomy): domain Bacteria; phylum Bacteroidota; class Bacteroidia; order Cytophagales; family Cyclobacteriaceae; genus Chryseosolibacter. The sequence continues at coordinate 11,395 of CBFGXV010000015.1, forward strand.
ATTCGCGGGTCGGTTACCGAACTGGTTATAAAAATTCGCGTAGCGATCGCGCCCATCGGGATTAATACACGGATCGATGATGACAACTGTGTTTGAAAGCCATTCTTTAGCCTTCTTGTTTGCCGGATCGGCGAGATCATAGAGTGTAAGCATGGCGGCTTCCATTGAGCTGGCCTCATTGCCATGCACATTGTAGCTCAACCAGACGATGGCTATTTTCTTGCCCGTCGGATTGCCTTCGGCCAGACCGGTTCTCTTAAGGTTATCGGTTCTTATATTTTCAAGTTGTTTGAAATTCTCCGGGGAGGTTATAGCAAGATAGAGCAGCGGACGGTCCTCGTAAGTTTTTCCGTAATGAAACACTTCAGCATTCGGAAGCACAGAAGCCACATGCTCAAAATATTCAACAACCCTGTGGTGGCTTGAGAAGCGCTTTCCCGGCTCATAGCCTAAAAATTCCGCAGGTGTGCGCAATTGATGTTGGGCAATGGAGAAATGGGCTTGCAAAACAAGGAGGGTGAAAAGAGCTGGTATTTTCATAACGGATTGAAATGCTTCAGATCAGGAAATCCAGTTGTCTTTGAATCATCGTGACTTTCGCCGGCAGCCAGCCCAGGTATTCACCATCGCCTTCGATGGGACATGGAGCTTCGCTGGTGAAGTCGATGCTGGTGGCAGTCTTGTAGTAAACGTCATTGAGGACGACATTCTTGCCTTTTTTCAAAGTTCCGGCGTGCATGATAAAATCGAAAACAGAAACGTTGCCGCATATGAAGACCGAAAACAGACGGTCATTCATTATAGCATCCGGCGCAATGCATAATCCGTGACCATAATATTTACCGTTGGCTATCGCGAGGGTTCGCAATTTGCCTTCCCACGTCCAATCCGGTGCCACGGCTTTCACTACCATTGGCTTATAAGTAAGGAACGTGTTCAGTATGCTCTTAAAATATGCCATTCCGCTGCCAAATGGCCTTCCACTGCTGAGGACTTTGCCAACAACCTCGGGGCCCATTCCGATGTCGGCGACATTGACAAAGTAAGAAGATAATGTCTGACTATTGTCACCAGGGCCGGCGGAATACTGTACACAGCCAATGTCAACCGGTTTTGGTTTGAATTCAGAGAGGACCCTGATTGTCTGATCGACGTTGACTTTCAAGCCCGCGCCCCGGAAAAAATCGTTGCCTGACCCCATGGGAATGACGCCGATCGCAGGAAGCCTGGAGGCATCTTCCCGTCCTTTCAGGATTCCGTTGACAACCTGGCTCAAGGTGCCATCGCCTCCTGCGGCGATAATCACATCGGGATACTTCTCCGTGAATTTCGAAGCAATGAACCTGGCATCATTGCGCGACAAAGTTTCGTGGACCTCAACATCAAATATGGCGGAGAGGGCCGGCAGGTATTCGTGATAGAAAAGTTTTTTTTTGAGTGAGATTCCGTTGAGAACAATTATTGCACTCTTCTTGCCTCCGCGCCATCCTTTCATTTGCAGTGTTTCTTCATGTCTTTGCCCGCTTCCGTTGAGCCGAGCTCCTCCGCGCGCTTCAGATCGAGGCAAGCATCGTACTGATTGTTCATGCTGATCTTGACAAGTGCGCGCTGATAATATGTTTCAGGGTCGTTTGGATATAGCTCAATAGATTTTGTGAAATCGTCAATCGCCCCCGCATAATCTTCCTTTGCTGCGAGACTGAGTGCGCGGTTATCGTAGTAGATTGGATTTGTATCGTCCAGCGCAATGGCCCTGGTGAAGTCGTTGATGGCATTGTCATGGTCTTCGAGATAATAATGGACGATACCGCGGAGATAGAATGTCTCCGGTTCTTCATCGTTCAGGGCGATTGCTTTGTTATAGTCTTCAAGGGCGCCCTTGTAGTCTTCTGACGCACTTTTTGCAAGAGCGCGGTTCTCATAGGTTACGGCATCCTTTGCATCAAGCTTTATAGCCTGGTCGTAGTCTGCGATGGCCTGGTCAATATTGCCGAGGCCGTAGTTGGCTACGCCGCGATAATTATACAACGTGGGATCATTTTTTTCCAGATCAATGGCCTTTGAGTAATCGTCGATTGCGCTGACGAATTCACCGAGCTCTGCCTTGATGAAACCGCGGTTGAAATATTTATCCGCGTCGGCAGGTCCAAGTTCAATTGCTTTGGAGAAATCAAAATAGGCGCCTTGCAGGTCCTCGATACTGAATTTCGCAAGGCCGCGGTTTGTATATGCTTCTGTGTATTTTGGATTGAATTTGATTGCCTGGTCGAAATCCTCGATACCAGCCTCGTTATCGCCGAGGTTCGTTTTGGCCAGACCGCGGTTGTTAAGCGCTTCCGCGTACGTTGAGTCGACTTCAAGCGCGTAGGTGTAGTCACTGATGGCGCCGTAAAAATCCTGAAGGCCCGCCCTCGCCTGGCCGCGAAGGTTGAGCGCTGCCTTGTTCCTGGGATCAGAATCGATTATTCTGGAGAGCTCAGACTTCGCTTCCTGAAATTTTCCCGCCGCAAGATGATTCCTGGCCTGAACGAGTTTATCCTGGCCAAAGGAGTTTAACATGCTGACAAACAAAAAGGCTGTGAGACAAACGATACGCATGGACATTATTTCAAAGCAATTTATATAATTCGGGTGGATTGCCATTTAGGAGGTTTCATTTCCCCCCAAATAATTCTTTTTTCCAATAT
>CBFGXV010000016.1:0-13880 GCA_965652755.1 uncultured Chryseosolibacter sp.
TCAAGTAATTATTCCCGTCAAGGAATCCCGGGCTTTGCCAGAAAATTTCCCCTTAAATTGGAAAATACTTGAAAGTCTGAACCATGAAAGAGCCAATCGGGAACACTACGAACTCAAGAAGGGACTTTGCCCGCAAATTAGCTGGCGGCATTGCCGGGGCCAGTCTGCTGGGTGTGGCATCACACGCTGAAGCCAATGTGAACATCGTCGTGAAGTCCAGGAAAAATCTCCTGCAACACGCCGGAGCAGACTACCATGTAGTCCTGGCCGATCCGTCAATGGACTGGAATCAAAAACAGAAATACTGGACGACGAAGAAAAACTTCGACTACCATGAACGCTGCGGGGTGCGACACTTCACGAACATCATGAGCGGCGTGTGGAATGCTGATGACATGAAACGGTGGAAGGACGACTGCGACAAGTTCGGCAAGGTGTGGGAGGCGATACGGATGGACTCGTCGTACATATTTGCAAAAACGCGTTCGGATCAGGAGCGCAAAGTCGCTGAAGTAGCCGACAACATCCGCAAGGCATCGGCTGTAGGTGTAAAAGTTGTTACAATGCACTGGACGTTGATCCCGATCCGGCGCAACGGGCACACTGATGGACGCGGTGGTTCGAGCTATCACGCATTCAAGCTCGAAGACAACTGGGAGGACCTTCCCGTTGAAAAACACGGGGTGGTAAAGTATGACGAATACTGGGAGCGCATCACTTACTTCCTCAAGAACATTATCCCCGTGTGCGCGCAACATGATGTGCGGCTGGGCGTCCATCCTTACGATCCGCCGGGATTGCCGCGCGGCTATCAGGGTGTAGACAACTGGGATGGCGCGCCGGTCTCTGTTTTTGATTCTTTAAAGAAATACGAATCGATAATCGACAGTCCTTACAACGGCTTCCAGCTTTGCCTGGGCACAGTGATGGAGGGATTAAAGAATCCCAAGACTGAGCTGCTCCCGATTGTGAAGTACTTCGCGGACAAAGGCAAGATCTACCAGATCCACATGCGCAACATCAAAGGAGGCCTGGGCAATTTCGAGGAGGTCTACATCGACGAGGGAGAGGCGAACTTCATTGAGGTGATCCGCATCCTCCGCGATGCGAACTATCCATGGTCGATTTGCCCCGATCATTGTCCCACACACCCGGACGATCCGGGAGGATTGCAGGCATTCGCGCAGGCTTATGGTTATATCAAGGGATTGATCGACGCAGCGAACGCTGAGGTAGTTCAATGAATGATGAATTACGAATTTTGAATGACGAATGCAGGGGCTCGTAAACGTTGACATCCTTCAAATACTTTTTTAACGCCGAAAGTTGAAACTTACCTGGCGTGTTCATTCATTCGTAATCGTTATTGCAAAATAGAATTTTCGGAACACTAGCATGAAAATAACACTGGCGCTGTTCTTTGTGTGCTGCCTGGGATATTCTCAATTGACATTTGCTCAGGCGGAGAAAGAATTTGACCGGGAGATTACGATCAAAGCCATCCCCGGCCTGAGGTTCGATCTCGCGCGCATTCGTGTGAAGCCAGGCGAGCGCATCAAACTTACGCTGACGAACGCCGACGAGATGGATCACAACCTGGTGATCACGAAACCCGGCGCACGACAGGAAGTAGTGGATGCTGCACACAAGATGGGCGTTGATGGCCCGAGGCTGCATTATGTTCCGCAGTCCGACAAAGTCCTGGGCTCGATTCGTATTGTCACTCCCGGGCTATCCGCATACGTAATTTTCCAGGCTCCACTCAAAGAAGATGTTCACCCATACGTTTGCACATTTCCCGGGCACGGGCTGGTGATGTATGGAGCTATGTACGTGACGGCAAAAGATCTTCCTCCGCTGGAAGAGGATGCCAATGTTCCGGCATCGACTGCGCCGGGTGTTGAAGGGGAGCACGATCATTCTGTCGCCGACTTACATCCATACAAAACTGAACCTCCGTATTTATATAGAATATTCATGCCCGATGCGGGACCTGCGGCGATAGCCGTAAGTCTGCCGAATGAGCTGTCGTATTGCTGGGACGCGGGGTCGTGCCGCCTGCGCTATGCGTGGCAGGGAGGGTTCATCGATCCCGACAACTATTTCAATAAAAAAGCGGAGAAATATGCGAAGGTCGTGGGTGCGGTCTTCTACCGTGATAAGACGTCGTATCCCTTAAAGTTTTCTCCTGACAGAGATCCGGTAGTAGCGTTCAAGGGATACAGGATGATCGATAACTATCCGGAATTTCATTACACCATCGATGGTGAAAATGTATATGAAATGATCAAACCAAAGGAAGATGGCACCGGGTTGATCCGCTCATTCAGGATTCCGCAGGGCTCGCAGCCATTGTATTTTATTTTCGATCACCGTGACGGCGCTGAGTACTTGAGTTCAAAAGGAAAGGTCATCGGTAACGAAATCCATTTGACTGCTGCTGACGCGCGTGAGTTCGTCATCGTCATGACCCGAAAACGACAGGCGGAATGAAAAACCTTTGCGCACTGATATTGCTCGTCTTCCTCATCTCCTGCTGTACGAAGGAATCTCAATATCCTGATGCAAGAGTTCCTTACATCGTGGAGACCATTGAAACACCTCCGGGCCTGCATGCCGAGACCGGCGGCATTGCCTTCTTACCAGATGGTCGGCTCGTCGCCTGTTTCCTTCGCGGGGAGGTCATGATCTACAACCCTGAGACAAAAGCGTGGAAACTTTTTGCCGAGGGATTACATGAGCCGCTCGGCGTGTTGCCTCTAAGCGAAACGGAAATGCTTGTCATGCAGAAACCGGAGCTGACGAGGATGAAAGACACAGATGGCGATGGACATGCTGACGTTTATGAAACAGTTACGGACGATTTCGGAATGGCAGGCAACTATCACGAGTGGACGTACGGGCCTGTGAAGGATCGTGATGGCAGTCTGTTCATCTCCTTAAACACCGCGTCGGAGTGGGGAATTATTATGGACGAAGTGCGCGGCGAGCTCGACACCACGCTCGTTCCTTTCGAGCCTAAGCAAAAGTTCGCGGCAGTGCCGTACCGCGGCTGGGTCGCGAGGCTGACGCCCGAGGGCCAGTTCATTCCTTATGCATATGGATTTCGTTCGCCGAGCGGACTGGTAATCTCCCCCGACAATGAATTGTTCGTGGCCGACAACCAGGGCGACTGGGTGGGAACAAGCGCGCTGTTCAAGGTTGAAGGAAATAAATTCTATGGCCATCCTGCCAGCATGATCTGGGTACCGGGATGGGATAAAGGAGATCCATCGAAACTTCCCGTCGCAGAATTGAACGCTGAACGGCAGCGCGCGGTGGTACAGTTCCCACATGCTGTCATGGCGGCCTCTCCAACGCAACCGGTATTCGACAACACCGAGGGAGCTTTTGGTCCGTTCGCCCGACAAATCCTTATAGGAGAAATGAACCAGGAGCGCATTATCCGCGTGATGCTGGAAGAGGTGGCAGGCGTATGGCAGGGCGCGTGTATCCCGTTCATCGACAAGCATGGACTGCGCAAAGGCAACAACCGTCTGGCTTTTTCACCCGACGGCAGCCTCTATGTGGGACAAGTACAGCATGGTTTTATCGGCGATACCGGAATTCAAAGGATCGTCTTTACAGGTAAAGAACCTGTCGATCTCTACAATATGAACATCACCGACGACGGCTTCGATCTGCACTTTACACAACGAATGGATGAAGCTCCACTGCGTGATACCTCCAATTATCACATTCGACATTATTACTATGAATATCATCTTAAGTACGGTTCCGATCAGTTCGATGTGCAGAACGTCCCCGTGAAAAACATCAGGGTCAGCGACGGCGGAAAAACCGTTTCTCTTAAGCTCGGAGAGCTGAAGGCAGGATACATTTATGAGCTCACGATGGGTGCGCTGAAGTCGGAATCGGGTGAGGTGTTGGAGAACAGGTTGGTTTGTTACACGGTGAATTCAGTCCCATCGGGAAATCAGGATAAACCCACATTGGCGTATTAGGTTCATATTGGTGCAGTGTTAAGGCGTACAGAAACATCTTTGTAAAAAAAGTTGGATCTTGAGACGTGAAGGGGATCTGCATGCAAGAAGTGAGAAAAAGGACTACTAAGACATCGAGGTTGACTATTTAAAACTAATGAGCATGAGCGTATTCAGACTTTATATCAGCATCGCGTCGATTTGTTTCATGTCGGTTTGTGCGTTCATTCCGGTAGATGGCGCGGAGGCAGCGACACCGAACCTAATTAATAGTACACCGTCACTGCGCGACTCATTGCCTTCAGATGATTTCATTCACCTGTATGGCAAACCCCAAAACTTTTTCTTCAGGATAAAAAATGAAGAAGAAGTTTCTGTGGCTTTTCTCGGTGGGTCGATCACCGCCGGCAATGGGTGGCGTGATCGCGTCATGCGATATCTTGAACAGATGTATCCGGAGAAAAAGTGGAAGTTCCTCAATGCAGGCATCCCTTCACTCGGAAGTTTACCGCACGCCTTCCGGTTTCACCAGGATGTTCTTGCGCGCGGGGATGTCGACCTGCTTTTTATTGAGTCAGCGGTAAACGACCTCGCGAATGAAACTCCGGTGCAGTATCAGCGTCGCGCGCTGGAGGGGATTGTGAGACATGCGCGCAACGCTAAACCGGATATGGACATCGTACTAATGGCGTTTGCGGATGAAATGAAGATAGCTGACTATGCGGCGGGGAAGGTTCCGGCTGAAGTTCAGGTTCATCGCGACATCGCGAAGCACTACCGCCTGCCATTTATTAACTTGTCAGAAGAGGTTTTCAGGCGGATCGATGCAAAGGAATTTACATGGAAAGATGATTTCATTGATCTGCACCCATCGCCCTTCGGACACCAGCTTTATTTTAGAACCATCCGCCGGATGTTTGAATTGTCATCGTCTCGTAAACTCGCGAAGAAGGTCATGTTATACGAAATGCCTGAGCCCATCGATCGGGCAAATTATGCTAACGGAAAATACGTATCCGTTCGCCAGTCTGATATCAAGAATGGTTTTCGGATAGACCCATCGTGGCAGCCATCCGACGAAGCGAATACGCGAAAGGGATTTGTGGAGGTGCCGATGCTTGTCAGCAGTGAACCTGGCAGCACGTTTGAACTTTCGTTTGAGGGTGATGCTGTTGGCATCGCCATTGTGTCGGGGCCCGATGCGGGAATGATCCGTTATTCTATTGATGGCGGCAAGGCCGAAACGAAAGACTTATTTACGCAGTGGAGCAAGTCCCTGCATCTTCCCTGGTACCTTATGTTGCGCGATGGGCTTGGCGCGGGCAAACACACTTTGACGGTGACGTTGCTTGAGGAGCAAAACCCAAAGTCCGAAGGCACGGCTTGCAGGGTTGTTTATCTTCTTGTGAATCAACGGGAGTGATTATGCCGACTCTGTTCGAGTAAAGGCAAAATTTCTCCTTATCACTTACCTGCTGCAGGCAGAATGAATTTCCAGTTTGACGTCTTGACGAGGATATTTTTCATCGACGGATGGCTGTTTTGTTTAACGAGATTTACCGGGGCCTGCTGATAATTTTCAATATTAACTCAATGCAACGAAGATAAGAAAATTCAATTGTGCTACATATGGGCTCAGTGATCCGTTGGCGATTAGGAAGGCCTTCAGGATCCTGAAGACTTAGTCCGGCGAATTCCCAGGGCTCTCCATCGTGAAAAGGAGGTTCTTCACAAAAAATAACAGGCCGCTCTTCTTGGTTCGACATTGAAGAAATACTTGCTAATTTTACTCTCTGCCTTTGCTATGAAAAGTATTCATATCCTTTCAATACTCCTGATTTACGCTTCCGGAATCTCCGGGCAGGATCTTTTCAGCAATCGAAGTAAATCGCATAATAACATAAACCCGTCTTTGATTACACCCTTTTCGCATGATGCGGCCAACCGGTTATATCAGTTCCTGTACGATAACTATGGAAGCAAGATCGTATCAGGTGTAATGACGCTCAACAGTTTTGATGAGGCAAACTGGCTAAAAGAGCAAACCGGAAAAGAACCTGCGCTGCTCGGTCTTGATTTTATGCACAGCGGCCGCGGGTATCAATGGTACAATGACAGGCAACCGATAATTGATGCGAAAGCACACTATGCGCGCAACGGCATACCTGCCATCTGCTGGCATTGGCGCGATCCGTCCCGGGCAACGGAAGCATTTTATACAACCGATACCCAATTTGATGTTTCTAAAGTATTTGATACCACTTCCGTTGAATACCATTCGATGATGAGCGATATCGATTACATTTCAATCCTGTTGAAGGAGCTTCGGGATCAGAACGTTCCTGTCATTTGGCGGCCCTTGCATGAGGCAGCCGGCGGCTGGTTCTGGTGGGGAGCTAAAGGTGCTGCTCCGTGTAAGAAGCTTTATCAGCTGATGTTTGACCGCATGGTTCACCATCACGGCTTAAACAATCTGATCTGGGTGTGGACGCGGGAGCCAAATGACGATGCGTGGTATCCCGGAGATGAACATGTTGACATTGTTGGCCGTGATATATACCGCGAAGGAAACCATAGCTCGCACGTTGCAGAATGGTCTGATCTTCATTTGCGCTACGGAGAGCGCAAGATGGTCGCCATAAGCGAATGCGGATCTTTTCCCGATCCGGATAATCTTGTTAACGATAAAGCTTCATGGTCGTGGTTCATGCCCTGGTACGGGGAATTCGTCCGGGATAGCCGGCATAGTTCGCTCAGCCTTTGGCAAAAAGCCATGGCCCACCCTTATGTTATCACGCTTGACGAGATGCCAGATCTGACCACATACAACGGGCTTCCACATGAGGTTGTGACGGGCGCTGAAGATGCTGTACTGAAGAACGGTCTTAAATGCACAATTGGTCAGGAACTGGTGTGTCAATGCAGCGAGAAGACCTCCGAAGTGAAAGTGTTTGACGTTTTTGGCCGTTTAATGCTTTCAGCCCCCGTGATCCGGGGAGGGATCAACCTTGACATCTCGGCATTTGCGCCAGGCATGTATGTCATCAAAGCCGATAATCAAGGCACACTAAAAATGGTTCTGAAATAAAGCTGCTCCCCAGATTCAACGCGGCCAGACAGTGCAGAAATGCATCAACTTATTTTAGCCGACCATCAAAATTCAGCCCGGAGTTTCACCTGAATTGACTATCTTAACTCGAACACTGATAAGTATAGTTAATGAGCAACAGGATGACTTTGAACTTTCCAATGCAGCTCCCGATGAAAAGTATAACCATGGTTTCTGTGCTGATCCTGTCCTCGGTAATGTGGCAGGCATGCAAGGAACCCGACGGAGCAGGAAAGCAACGACTGAAAGCGAAAGTTGATTTTAATTATCACGTCAAGCCGATCCTTTCAGACAAGTGTTTTGCCTGTCACGGCCCCGATGTAAAAAAGAGACAGGCAGACTTCCGGTTGGATACGGAGGAAGGTGCGTTCAAGGCGCTGAAATCGGATCCCCATAATTTTGCGATCGTGAAAGGTAATCCGGATTCCAGCTATGTGATCAAAAGGATCTTTTCAGACGATCCCTCATTCCGGATGCCGCCGGTTGAATCGAACCTTGTTCTGACTGAGGCCGAAAAGAATATTCTTAAGAAATGGATTGAGCAAGGCGCCGAATACAAACAACACTGGGCTTTTATCAAACCCGTCAAGCCTGAGCTGCCCGAAGTATCCTCTGACTGGGGAGCCAATGAGATCGATCGTTTTGTCGCGGCCAAACTCGAAGAAGTGGGATTAGAGCCGAACGTCTCTGCGGATAAGGAACGGCTCATCCGCAGAGTCAGCTTTGACCTCACCGGCTTGCCCCCTTCGCTGGAGCAGGTTGATAAATTTCTCGCTGACGAATCACCGGAAGCATATGATCATGTAGTTGACGAGTTGCTAGCTTCCAAAGCCTACGGCGAACGATGGGCGAATTACTGGCTGGACGTCAGCCGCTACGGTGACTCACACGGCTACCAGGATGATCTGCCACGGGTTATGTGGCCCTGGCGCGACTGGGTGATCCATGCATTCAACAAAAATCTTCCTTACGACCAGTTTGTCACATGGCAGCTCGCAGGTGACCTGCTGCCTTCGGCAACCGCTGAGCAGGTCCTGGCGACTGGATTTAACCGCAACCATAAGATCACGCAGGAGGGCGGCGCCATTCCGGAAGAATACAGGACTGAATATGTGGTGGACAGAACCAACACGTTCGGCAAAGCTTTCTTAGGTATAAGTGTGGAATGCAGCCGATGTCATGATCATAAATATGACCCTGTTTCACAAAAGGATTTTTATTCCATTTATCATTTCTTTAATCAGGCCGATGAAAAGGGATTGATCAATTATGGAGAACTTCCCAAACCGAACATTGCCATAACGCAGACGGAACTCAAGGATATCCTGTCATTTGTCAATGGAAAGACCATTGGCCCGCGGGATAGTGTGAAGGTCATGGTCATGCGGGACAACAAGCCACGGAAAACTTTTGTGCTGGATCGCGGCGTATATGATGCGCCGACACAAACGGAAGTCTCATTCAACACACCTCCGGCCATTCTGCCTTACAGTGAAGCGGGGTTTGGATCGAACCGCCTGGGACTTGCTAAATGGCTTTTTGATCCGGCGCATCCGCTGACGTCACGCGTAATAGTCAACCGGCTGTGGCAGGAAATCTTCGGAAGAGGAATTGTGGCCACCTCTGATGATTTCGGCAACCAGGGATCGCTGCCTTCGCACCCAGAGCTTCTGGATTATCTCGCTGTTGAATTCAGGGAAAAAGGATGGGATATCAAATACATGCTGAAAATGATGGTGACATCCGCTACGTACAAGCAATCCTCCTCTACGGATGATAAGACGCGGGAAAGGGATCCGGACAATGTCTACCTCGCCCGCAGTTCCAGATATCGCCTGAACACGGAAATGATCAGGGACAATGTTTTATTTTCCAGTGGGCTTCTGCACGACGAGATCGGAGGGCCGAGCGTAAAGCCTTATCAGCCCGAAGGTTTGTGGGAGGCGATCTCCGTGGGTGTCAAGGGCAGGGGTGAGAGTGAATACATAGCGGATAAGGGGGAGAAATTATACCGGCGAAGTCTGTATACGTACTGGCGAAAGACAATTCCTCCGCCGTCCATGCTGATCTTCGATGCGCCCATGAAAGAGTTCTGCGAAGTGCGGCGCGTGCGCACAAGCAGTCCGTTGCAGGCGCTCAACCTGCTGAATGATCCGCAGTTGCTGGAAGCGGCAAGGGTCCTCGGGTCAACCCTGGTTGAAAAGACCGAACTATCCCTCGATGAAAAAATATCCCTGGCATTCCGGAAAATTATCTGTCGCCATGCCAGACCGGAAGAAGTTGAAGTTTTGATCACCGCTTACCAGGAGGAACTTCAGCGTTACCAGGCAAACCCCGCGGAAGCGAAAAAGTTTCTGAAGGTGGGCGCCTATCCGCAAAACGGAAAACTTAATGAGATTGAGTGTGCCGCCATGATGCATGTGGTAAGCATGATCTACAATCTGGATGAAGCTATCAGCAAATCTTAACTCAAAATTATATGTCGAAAGAATTCCTCCGATATTCTTTGAACGTCAATCGTCGCACATTTCTCTCAAGAGCGAGTGTGGGCATTGGCAGTCTGGCCCTGGGTTCTTTGTTAGTGCCCGATTTGTTCAGCGGCAAAGATCCTGACGAGGAAGCGTTACCTCCTGGAGTCGCACATTTTGCTCCCAAAGCGAAAAGGGTGATCTATCTTTTTCAAAGCGGAGCTCCTTCGCAACTCGAACTGTTCGATTATAAACCCTTGCTGCGGAAAATGCAGGGCGAGGAGTTGCCTCCATCTGTTCGAAACGGTCAGCGGTTAACAGGGATGACAGCTTTCCAGAAATCCTTCCCGTTGATGGGTTCTTTTTCAGACTTTCATCAGGTTGGTAAAAGCGGCGCGTGGCTCGGAGAGTTGTTGCCGTTCACTTCCAGAATTGTCGATGATATCTGCATCATCAGAAGCATGCATACGGAGGCGATCAATCATGATCCCGCGGTTTCGTTTTTTCAAACCGGAAGTCAGCAGCCCGGAAGGCCGAGCATGGGTTCGTGGATGAGCTATGGGCTGGGCAGCGAGAACAAAAATTTACCTGCCTTTTGTGTTTTGTTATCCCGGGGTCAGGGAGATATTCAACCGCTCGCATCGCGCAACTGGTCGAATGGTTTCCTGGATTCGATCCATCAGGGAGTTCATCTCCAGTCAGGTCCCGATCCGGTGCTGTACCTTCAGAACCCTGCGGGCACGGACAAAGCCAGCCGTGGGAAGATGCTTGAACATCTCGCTACGCTGAATCAGATGCAGGAAGCGGAATTCGGCGATCCGGAAATCACCGCCCGTATTGCACAGTATGAGATGGCATATCGCATGCAAACCTCCGTGCCTGAGGTAATGGATTTCTCTGACGAACCTGAGAGTTCTTTTAAATTATATGGTGCTGATTCACTTCAGCCTGGTACGTTCGCAGCCAATTGTCTTCTGGCGCGACGGCTTTCCGAACGAGGCGTCCGGTTCATACAGCTATACCACATGGGCTGGGATGCCCATTCCGATCTGCCGGACAGAACCCGGCACTTTACCAAAAATGTCGATCAGGCATCGGCTGCGTTGGTGCAAGATCTGAAAAACCGCGGCATGCTCGATGAAACACTGGTGATCTGGGGAGGTGAATTCGGCCGTACGAATTATTGCCAGGGAAATTTCAAGACCGATAATTATGGGCGCGATCACCATCCGCGTTGCTTTAGCATCTGGATGGCCGGAGGTGGTGTCAAGCCGGGAATCGTATATGGGGAAACTGATGAACTGGGTTATAACATTATCAAAGATCCGGTTCACGTCCATGATTTTCAGGCTACCGTCCTGAACCTTTTTGGATACGACCATGAAAAGCTGATCTACAAACACCAGGGAAGGCGATATCGACTGACGGATGTCAGCGGGCGGGTGATAAAAAGCATCCTTGCCTGAGCAGCTATCATTTCATTATTTAACTAACGCAGAGGATTCCGAATGTTGCGATTCAGACAGATCACTTTAAACCTGATCTATTTCATTAATATCCTTTTAATTTTCCTGCTGTTGTTTGAGGAGAAAGTTCAGCTGCCTGTTTTCTTGCAGGTAGGGGGGAGGTTACATCCCCTGGTTCTTCATTTTCCGCTGGCTTTGCTTTTTGTGGGGATTTTCCTCGAGTGGCTTACCTCCCGCAAAACGTTTCAGCATCCCGCGACGCGCGAGATCGCCTCCTGTATCTTTTATTTATTCGCTGTCGGAGCGGGGATAACCGCGCTGTTCGGCTTCTTTCTCTACAGGGAAGGAGCTTATCTTGGAGAAGCGGTGAGTTTGCATAAATGGACCGGCGTCGCCGTGTCACTGCTGGGTGTGCTGATCATCTGGCTGAGGGAAAAACCGGCGGCTGTTTATTACACAACCCTCGGGGTAAGCGCAATCGTTCTGGTCCTTGCCGGGCACTTTGGCGCCGAGATCACACATGGCGAAGGATTTCTTACGGAACCCATCCGGAAGCAATGGCCTGAAAAGATCGTAGTGGAACATGTCGACAGCGCCGTGATCTTCCGCGATGTTATTCAGCCTATCCTGAATGAAAAATGCATCAACTGTCATAATTCAAACAAGGCGAAGAACGACCTTATTCTTGCGGATTACCAGAGTATTATCAACGGTGGTAAAAACGGAGACGCGCTCGTGGCCGGGGATGCAGAAGAAAGCCTGTTGTATAAATACGCATTGCTTCCCATGTCCGACTCTTTGCATATGCCGCCCGAAGGGAAACTGCAACTTGATCCGGATGAGATCAAACTCATTGGCTGGTGGATCAATTCCGGAGCGCATCCGACGTCTAAGTATGTTTCAGTCAACAAACCTGACAGCATCCACCCGCTTATGGTCTCACGGTTCCAACCGAAGACCGGACTGGATCTCATAGACATTCCATTTGCCGACGCCGAAGAACTTGAGTCATTAAATAATCCTTACAGGACAGTGCAACAGCTTTCCGCCAGTAAGCCATATGTTGCGGTGTTCCTTGGTAGTAAAACCGATTTCAGTCCGCAGGACCTCGCTGATCTGAAAGGTATTCGAAAACAGATCGTGTCTATTGACATTGGAAATTCCGGAATACAGGAAGATGAACTGAAGTACTTAAAGGAATTTCCACACCTTCAAAAATTACACCTTCAGAATGTTGCCGTCGGAGACGAAGCCGTGAAACAATTGCGCAATCTCGCGTATCTGGAAAGCCTGAATCTCTCCGGCACAAAGATCAGCGCAAAAACGCTGGACGAAATAGCAGGCTGGGAGCATCTGAAGAAATTATATTTATACAATACACAGATCGCAGAGGAATCTGTTCAGGCATTGAAAAAAGTAAACCCGGGGCTGACTGTTTATAACACAAGATTCGATCTGACTGACTCTGCTTACAACGTGCAACTTACGATTCCTGTCTGCAAGATCGACAGCACGTTCTTCCATGAAAAAGCACTGGTATCGATCAAATTATCCAGGGGCAAGGTGAAATATTATTACACGTTGGACGGCACTGAGCCCGGCCCCAATTCTAACCTTTACGCAGAGCCATTTGATGTAGACCATTCAGCAAACTTAAAGGTGATCGCCACCATGGATGGATGGACAGATAGTGAAGTGGTTTCTTTCCCCTTGCTAAAGCTCGGGAAAAGACCGGCTCGCGTGATCCTTGAAACGAAACCTGATCCAAAGTTTACTGCGAAGCTCGATAGTACATTGTTCGACGGAAATGCAGGGAGCCTTAACCGCGACGACAAGCAGTATCTGGGATTTGTAAAGCAGGATGCTGAACTGCTCTTTGAACTTCAAACCGCTACAGTTGTCTCAGGGTTTTCCTTGAGTTTCCTGGAGGATCCCGGGAAAGGTATTTTTCCGCCGGGAGTCGTGGAGATCTGGGGCGGCAGCGAGAAAAACGAGCTGGTGAAATTGGGGGAAGTTAAAACCGATATTCCAGCTGACTTGAGCAGTCGCTCAAAAGGGGTTATCAAAGTTGATTTTGCTGAACAGTCAGTCAGGTTCGTACGTGTGAAAGCGAAACGGCGCCTCGCAATACCAGTCAGGAACACCGGAGGTGCGCCCGCGACTCCGTCGTTATTTATAGATGAAGTAGCGTTGCAATAGCGGGTATTTTGGAACTGAAGACTATTGCCGAAGGTGCCAAGCTTTTCGCATGGTCCACGTGAGCCCAATTTGAAGCCACAACGGGATGGCTAAAGCTCTGTAATGGGATATTTGAATGGTCGCAAGACTCATATTTTGTTAACTTGTCAGGAGCGATTTACACTCTGCGTGAAAATAAATGAAAGCAAAGATTGCAATAACGTTTTGTGCGACGGTTGTCCTGCTCGTTGTCGCCTGTTCCACCGTTTCAAACGATCGTAGTAAGTCCCGGGAACTGCCAAATGTTATTCTGATCTATCTGGATGACATGGGCTATGGCGATCTGTCACTGACGGGCGCTTCGGGTTACAAGACGCCGAACATTGACAGGATGGCGACAAGGGGAATGTTCTTCACGCGCTTTTATTCACCTCAGGCTGTTTGTACCGCGTCGCGGGCGGGCTTGCTGACGGGATGTTATCCCAACCGCATTGGCCTGTCGGGAGCGCTTAGCCATAGTTCCACCGTTGGCCTGGCGGAGGATGAAGTAACCATCGCAGAGTTGCTGAAGAAGCGCGGATACGCTACAGCCATTTTTGTGAAATGGCATCTCGCGGTTCAGATACAATTTCTTCCGACTAACCATGCCTTTGATGAATTCTATGGGGTCCCTTAT
>CBFGXV010000017.1:0-13442 GCA_965652755.1 uncultured Chryseosolibacter sp.
CGGTGCTGCTCAGTGGCAGTGGCAGGACGCTGGATAACATTCAGCAGGCGATCGTGAGTTACCGCAGCGTGATCGTGGAATTTGAAAAGCTTTTGTCTCCAACAGACCCGCTCTACATTACAGCCTTGAATAATGTGGCAACCGCGCACCGCAAAAACAATCAACCCGAAATTGCACAGCAGCATCTTGAGAAGGCGCAGAAACTTTTGGCAAGCAACGGGGCCGATAGAAGTGACCTGGCCGCAACCATTTACAATAATATTGCGGTCATCAATACGGCACAGGGGGATTATGAGAAGGCAGCGAGGCATTACGAAAACGCATACCAAATCAAGAAGGCTATCTACGGCGACAACTCGGTGTTGTTGTTGGATCTTATCAGCAACCTGGCCGTAACTTACTGGGCGCTGAACAAACCACAGCTGTCGATACCGCTCTTCAAGAAGTCAATGCAACTGGCCACACGTCAGGTCACTTATGTCTTCCCCAACCTGAATGAGAGTGAGCAAGTGCAATTTTATCAGAGGTTGAAGGAAGACTTTGAGCGCTTTAATACCATAGCCATTCAATGGGCGGAAAAAGACAGCGAACTACTGGCGCAGATGTTTCAGAACCGGACCATTATTAAATCCCTTCAATTTTTTACGGACCAGCGTAGGAAGAATCACATTGGCACAAAAAACGACGCCGGGTTGAACGACCTCGTCATAAAATTGAAGGATAGCCGCGACCGGCTTGGCCACCTTTATCAATTACCCCTGAATCAACTCGGAGCCGGATCAGAAATAGCAGCTTTGGAAAAAATGGTGGACTCACTGGAGAAAACCATAAGTCTTCGCACCAGCGAAGTATTGTACGGAGATAACATGACTGCGGAAGAGATCCGCTGGCAATCATTGGTCGCCAGGCTTCAGCCGGACGAAGCGATCGTTGAGATGGTGCGTTTCCGAAAGTACGATCGTCATAGCTCCAGGAAAAAAGATTATTTTGGTTTTGCAGACAGTGTGTACTATGCTGCGCTTATCCTCACAAGTGAAACGACAACGAGACCAGAACTCGTCCTTTTGAAAGACGGTGCAAACCTCGAGACGAGGTATTACAACTATTACCGCAACGCCATAAGGTACAGTGTGCAGGACGAACTCTCGTACCATTTTTTCTGGCGGCCTCTTGAAGCAAAACTGGCGGGCAAAAGAAAGATCTTCTTTTCGTCTGATGGCGTTTACCACAGGATCAATGTGAACACACTGCGGGATTCCCGGTCGGGAAAATTTCTCCTTGAGAATATCGATATTGTTTATCTGCTGAATCCCATACAGGTTATGGAAAAGAAACTGTCCGTCAAAGACATGAAACGGGATGCGGTGCTCATGGGTGATCCGGTTTTTGACGAAGACGTATCAAAGCCTCGCGAACGCGGCGTTGAATTCAATTACTTTACCGCATTACCCGGTACACAGGAAGAGTTACGGGCGATAGATAAGCTGCTTAAGAAACATTCATGGCGATCCGGGCTTTTCCTGAAGGGGGCGGCGACGGAAGAAAACCTGAAGGCCGTGCGTTCCCCGGGCATTCTTCACCTTGCTTCACATGGCTTCTTCTCCTCGGAAGTGGTTGCGCTGAATGCGGAAGCAAAAAATGAATTCCTTTTTCACTCGGGCCTTGTGCTTGCGGGGGCCAACCAGAGTCTTTCTACCGGCTCGACCTCATTTGAGAACGACGGAATTGTCACCGCATTCGAGGTAATGAATCTGGATCTTGCCAATACTCAACTCGTAGTCCTGTCGGCGTGTGAAACCGGATTGGGAAAAATCGAAAATGGCGAGGGAGTATTCGGATTACAACGCTCATTTATGCAGGCCGGAGCGCGAAATGTTTTGATCAGCTTATGGAAAGTCGACGATCAGGCAACCCGTGACCTGATGATAAAGTTCTATGAATATCTCACCGACGGGAATTCATTACACGATTCTTTGAAGAAAGCTCAATCCGACCAGGCGAAATTGTTATTGGATCCTGCGCTTTGGGGAGGTTTTGTGCTCGTGGGAAATAACTGATAACATTGCAGCCGGCATATCGCATTACTGTCCGGATAGTTTGTCCGGTGGACTATTTTTTACCAACTTTTCAGCCGGAGCCATACATTGAGCTTTGCTCCGGAAACAGTCCGTTATGAGTCGGAACCTAAAGCTTCTTATCATCCTCCTTATTGTTGCGACCGTCTCCGGCTACATTCTGCTCGTTGTAATCCCGTCTGAGATTGCCGAGCGCAGTTACCGGGGTGCAAAGGCCCTTGGTGACGACATACGAGACGCTTTTCAGTTCACGCCGGAGGTACGGGTAAACAATACAATTGTGCTCAATCAGCAAACGTCAGTTTTTGAGTTGGCGTTGCTCGAACAGAATTTTGAACACCGTTACGTTTGGGAGAACTCCTGGCTTGGAAGCACTAAGAAAATCTTTATCTCGGGTACCTTCAATGCGAAATCGGGTTTTGATCTCCACAAAAAATTTTCGATCGAGCTGCGGGATGACAAAGCTTATGTAAGTCTTCCGGCTCCGCGGACTTTGTCCGTAGAATCGATGGGCGATATTTCCTATCGCGATGAGCAGGGCATATGGAATTGGGTCGACGTCAACGACCGGACGCGGGCAACGAATGCATTCATTCGGGATGCCAGGAGGTTTGCCGAACAGGCGGGCTTTAATGAGAAAGCCAAAGCCGAAATGGAGGAGCGATTGGCAGGGCTGCTCAAACCTTATGTTAGTGAAGTCATCATAACTTTCGATCCGCCAGCGGAAACAATTCCAGTGAGGTAGCCGGCGTCTGCGAATTTGTCGAAGCGGGCATAAACATAAGTACAGCCGTTTTTGTTAATGGTGTATGCGAATAGGATACGCCTGCATAAACACCACACTTGCCGAACGCAAGATCTGCGTTAACCGATCAATGGTCAAAAGAACCTTCTTTGAGCGGGGCGTTCCATATGCCTCTGAGCTTGCATTGAAAAATGTTACTGATCTTGAGAAGATCATTGACTGGAACATTGAGAACCGGCTGTTCCTGTACCGGATGAGCAGTGATATGTTTCCATGGATGAGCGAATACGAGATTGACAAATTGCCCGACTTTGAGAGGATCAGAAGCCGACTGGCTACCGTGGGTGAGAAGGCAAAGATGCATGGTCTGCGACTGACGTTTCATCCTGGTCCCTTTAATGTATTGGCAACCAATAATCCTGTAGTACTTTCCAACACGGTAAAGGAATTGCGTCAGCACGGGCAGATCATGGACATGCTTCAGCTCCCGCGCACGCCTTTTGCCAAGATCAACATCCACGTCGGCGGTGCTTATGGTGACAGGGCATCGGCGCTCGGGCGATTTATCCGAAATTTCGAACTGCTGCCGCCTGAAGTTTCGACACGGCTCACCGTGGAGAACGATGATAAAGCGAATATGTTCTCAGTAGCAGACCTGACGCGAATTCACGAGGCAACGGGAGTGCCGGTCGTTTTCGATTATCATCATCATTTCTTCCGGGATGGTGATCTCACAACGGAGGAGGCTTTCGGTTTGGCATATGCAACGTGGCCGCCAGGGGTGACGCCTATCGTTCATTTTTCCAGCTCGCGACGGATTTTTGAAGATCCACTATCACCCTTCACCGCGCATGCCGATTACATTTATGAACCGATAAATGTATTCGGACATAATGTTGACATCATGCTGGAGGCAAAAGCAAAAGAGAAAGCCTCATTATTATTCCTGCGGCAAACTACAGGTGCGAATATTATTCATACCTGAGCGTGTGAACGGGGCCCGCCCGTGCCGCCTTGATGTGTGATAGCTCACTGTCAGGATCGCCAGAAACAGGGCGATATCGCACCTGCAAGGATAAAGATAAACACGCCGATATCCGCCGTAGCTCAGTTCATCTCTGACAAAACAACACTATCAGAATACAAGCCGAAATAGCGAGGGCGAGGCCGATCGTGTTGATCAGTTTACATACCGCGTCGACATGGCCTGGTGGATCTTTGTTGTTGCGGCCATTATGGCTATGGCACTCGCGGATCCTGCAAAAAGCTTGCGATCGGAATAAGACGTCGGCTCTTCAAAGGGTTGATCGATATTTGCCAATTTATTGAACGATGAAGAGCAGTTCAATCCGGCCTGACGGATTAATTGGCTGACAACGCCCGCCCACCTGGCGGTGAAGGAATATTTTCAAAGAGCAAGTCTTCCTTTGCGCCACTTACCCATAAGTATTGTTATCTTGTTTTGAGGTCACCCATCATGAGAACGATTCCTTTCATTTTTCTTATTCTGGCAATATCCGCTCCTTCGTATGCTCAGGAGACAATCCAGTTTCAACTGGATGAGCTGAGCAGGAAAACAAACAAGCTCGCCGAAAAAGAGAAGATGGATGCGTTGTCGAACATCTATATGGAGTATCAGCTGAGAACATATCCGGAGTTCGGAACTTTCATCGGCAAGCCACGCGACAACACAAGGTGGACAGACTTTTCGTTTGAAGCGCTTGAGTTGCGCAAGCGTGACCGCGCCGTTCTTCTTA
Source organism: uncultured Chryseosolibacter sp. (assembly GCA_965652755.1). Taxonomy (GTDB): domain Bacteria; phylum Bacteroidota; class Bacteroidia; order Cytophagales; family Cyclobacteriaceae; genus Chryseosolibacter. The sequence goes on from CBFGXV010000017.1 coordinate 4,578, forward strand.
AGGGCCTGCTCGCCATCAAACGCGCCGACCTTGATGAGGCTGGTCGGCTCAATTATGATCTCCTTAGAAACACGCTCGAGCTCGAGAAGGCAGGGGAGAAATTCCCCTCGGAGTTAATGCCCGTCGAGCAAATGGGGGGATATCACCAACAGATCATGCAGGTGGCGAGAGCTACTTTTTTTCAGAAAGAAAAGGATGTAAATGATTTTCTCACCAGGCTTGAAAGAATTCCCGACCTCGTAGATCAGCTCATCGCCTTGATGGACAAAGGCCTAAGGGATGGCGTCACTCCTCCGCGGAATACGCTGACTGGTGTTCCAGAGCAGATCGCCAACATTATTGGAGACGGTGGGAAGAACAGTCCATTGCTGACAAATCTGAACGAGTATTTTTTGACTCGTGGGGCTGCGCAAAGACCGGTCGCCGAAAAGAAAGCGTTAAGGACGATGTCGGAAAAGGTGACGCCTTCATTGCGCAAACTGAAGTCCTATCTCGAGGATACCTATATTCCGAAAGCCCGGACTTCTGTTGGTTTAAGCGATATGCCCGACGGGGCGAATTGGTACAATCATAATATCAAGGTTCAAACAACAACTAACCTCACATTCAAACAGATCCACGAGACTGGCCTGCGTGAAGTGAAACGTATCAGAACGTCAATGGACTCGCTCATTCGGGCGACTGGGTTCAATGGCAACTTCGAGGGGTTTGCAGAATTTCTTCGAACCGACCCCAGGTTTTTTTACGAGGATTCGACATCCCTGCTCGACGGGTACCGCGTTATTGCTAAAAAGATTGATCTGGAGCTTCCCCGATTCTTTGGTAAACTTCCGAGACTGCCCTACGGCGTTCTCCCCATTCCTGCTTACGACGAAAAGTTTCAAACCACCGCTTACTATTTTCCGGGCTCGGCCGATGCGGGCAGGGCGGGAGCTTTCTACGCGAACACTTACGATCTGAAGAGCCGGCCAAAATGGGAAATGGAAGCGCTGACTATACACGAAGCAGTTCCTGGACACCATCTGCAGATCGCTTTGGCCTCTGAGCTGGAAGGCGTGCCTGATTTCCGGAAGTATGCATCACCCACTGCATTTGTGGAAGGTTGGGCGCTCTATTCGGAGAGTCTTGGATCTGAAATGGGATTTTATCAGGATCCTTATTCAAAATTCGGGCAGCTCACATATGAAATGTGGCGTGCAGTTCGGCTCGTTGTAGATACCGGCATTCATGGCATGGGCTGGTCGCGGCAACAGGCCATCGATTATTTCAAAGCGAATGCGGCGAAGGCCGAACACGATATCACGGTTGAGGTCGATCGCTATATCGCATGGCCCGGACAGGCGCTCGCTTACAAGATTGGTGAGTTGAAGATCAAAGAATTGCGCGCGATGGCCGAAAAAAGACTGGGAGATAATTTTGACGTGCGGGCTTTCCACGATGCTGTACTTGAAAATGGCGCTTTGCCACTGGATGTGCTCGAGACAAAAGTTAATGAGTGGGTGGAAATGGTGATGACAGACGATAAAAGAAAAAAGTAGGGATGTTATCCCTACTTCGACAAAGACTGATGAGAGCCGCTAGTCGTCTCAGACAAGTCACCATACCTGATAGATTTCTCTTGAGCCTGTAAGGTACATGTCCTGATAGCCTGCCATCGCCTCATTCATTTTTTTCGCTTCAGGGCTGTCCGGCTTATATTTTTCCCAGCTCTTTTCGTAGTCAGTCAGGTTTTCGTATTTCGTTACCATTACTACCCTGTTGTATTGCCCGGTCATATCCGTCATGATGTTGACCAGTTCATTCATGCCCGTCATTGCTTCCTTGAATTTCTTTGCAAGCTTCGAAGCATTCCCCGGCTTGCAGACGAAAACATCTTGTACTATAATCATATAGATTTGTTTTGAATAGTAAATTCTTGCTTGGTCATCCGATAAAACACTTGCGGCCTTGGGTTATTCAGGTTTGGGCGATCGTTCATAATCGCCAGTAGGCCGCGCGGACACAGCTTGTCTACGCTGCCACGGCTGTCGCTGTCAAGGATTGTCCGGCCATAGCGCGTTCCCGCTTGCGATAATAGAAGTACGACAGCGCAAACAATCCGAAGAAGACAAGCATGCCCAGCATGACTGGATGCAGTTCCTGTGCGACGACAGAAGAATAGGTTGCTCCCGCGAGATCAAAGAACAAGCCGGCATAGGCCCATTCTTTCAATGTCCGCAGACCGGGAATCAGGATGGCGATTGACCCGAGTACTTTGGCAACGCCGATGAAAGGAATGATGTATTCAGGATATCCCAGGCTTTTGAAAACTTCGATGGATTGCTCCGTAACCAATGCATTCTGAATCCCTGACATCAACATCACAAGTGCGAAGAGTCCGGTGAAGGTCCAGTAAAGAATGTTTAGCTTTTTCATTGTTGTAAATTTAGCGGTATGACGTGATTGGATTTGTCAGACAAATCTATGGGAAATAAAAATTCAACCAGATGTGTAAATCCGGCAAATAGCGGGGTGATCGCGCCAACGCACACGGGATCTCTTCCCTGAGGAAACAGCAATTGAAAAGATGTCGCCCTTTTTTTTCTTTAAGTTCGTTGGCTATGCCATTTTTATGATCCCTTTCAGGTAGCCGACGGATTCGGCAAGGCCCGGAACGGGATCATCTCCATCCTTCTCATACTCAAAAGCGACGTATCCCTGATAATTGATCTTGTTCAATGTTTTTATCACGCGGGGGATGTCGATAATGCCACGTCCGATCTCGACAGGTTTTCCATCCGGTTGGGCTTTGTCCATATCCTTGATGTGCATGTCGTACAATCTGTCCTTGTATTTCTCAAGCATGGGGATGGGATCCTGACCGATGCGGACTACGTGGCCGATATCTATGCAGAACCCGATGCGCTTATCCAGGTCTTTGATCTTTGCGTGAACGTCATTGGGACTGGAATAGAGATCGTCACCGGGGCCGTGGTTGTGAATGGCAAGTTTGATGTTGTGTTTTTTCACGAGCTCGTTTACCTGTGGCAGGAGTTCGTGGTTCGGAACACCGATGATCATCTCGAGTCCCGCGTGGGAAGCATAATTAAAAGCAGCATCCGCTTCCTCTTTAGTCTTCATGTAAATCACACCAGCGCCGTAAAGTTTCAGACCCGCGTCTTTTATCTTCGCGGCCATAGTTTTGATCTCTTCGCCTGAACTCTCCAGGGGCATGTGCATACTCTTGAGTGCAATGGAGGTCAATCCGAGCCTTTTGGAGATATTGATGACTTCATCCAGCGTGAACTTGCGCAAGGTGTAGGAGGCAAGGCCTAACTTCAGATTGGATGCCGCGCTGGTGGAAGCTGGCTTTTGCCTTGAGGCTGCCGATACGGAAAAGTTTGTAAGCGTAGCGGTAGCGGATACGCCAAGGGCCTTTAGGAATTCATTTCTTGAAATTCTCATGATCCTGATATGATTGGTTTTCGTTTCGTTGATTATTTGATACGTTGTTCGCGACGCACCGCGTCTGATGTCCGGGGCAGTGCTCATAAGTGCCAACAAAATATCCGGGCAACGGTGTAACCCAAAGATAATAGCTGGTGATCAAATATTGTCGCGTTCTGCCCCTTAATATGCCGGATTGGGAAACATTTAAGTAGTATATCAAGCTTAAGTTTGTAAGGACACGCGCGAAGTGTAACCTGTAAGGTGCCTATCCGTTTTTGGGAGGATAATACACCATTAGGCCGCCACCGGGGATTGACCTCGCCGCTTAACCGTGAAATAATAATTAGGTATGGAGTCCGTACAAAAGAATTTCGAGACACAATTGCCGCCGCCGGTTCCGTCGGGATCGACGTGGCAGGCTTTGAAGGACGCGATCCGGGGAAGCGAAGCCGACTATACCCAGATCGGTCTCAGGCGCGCGATATTTCTTCTGGCGGTGCCTATGATCCTGGAGTTGGCGATGGAATCACTCTTCGCCGTGGTGGATATCTATTTTGTTGGAAAGCTCGGGCCTTCGGCAGTTGCAACAGTCGGGCTGACCGAAACATATTTGTTTTTGCTTTATTCAATTGCGATGGGACTGGCGATGGCCGTGACGGCGATCATTGCGCGCCGGACTGGTGAGAAGAACCGGGAAGAAGCCGGCAAAGCCGCGGTGCAGGCGATATTTCTCGGCGTACTTTGCTCGATCCCGTTCTCGATCGCGGGGATATTTTACTCCAGGGAGCTTCTCACGATCATGGGGGCGGATGAATGGAGTATTAACAACGGGCATGGCTATACGCAATGGATGCTGGGAGGCAACGCAGTGATATTTCTGCTGTTTGTTATCAACGCGGTTTTCCGAGGTGCGGGCGACGCGGCGATCGCCATGCGGGTATTATGGATAGCCAACCTGATTAATATTGCACTCGACCCGATCCTCATCTTTGGCTTGGGACCCATTCCCGCGATGGGCATCGAAGGTGCCGCAATCGCGACAAATATAGGCCGCGGGGTTGGCGTAATAATTCAGCTCTGGACCCTTTTCAAAGGAGGAAAACATCTTCGCACATCCATATCCCAATTGCGTTGGGATGCGCGCGTGATCCTGAATATCGTCAAGACATCTTTAGGCGGCGTGGGTCAAATGATCGTCGCGATGACATCGTGGATCTTCCTCATGCGCATACTGGCCGACGTAGGGAGCGACGCCGTGGCGGGTGCCACCATCGCCATCCGGATCATGATGTTCACGATGATGCCGGCATGGGGATTGTCCAACGCGGCGGCTACACTGGTAGGTCAAAACCTCGGCGCGGGAAGTCCTGAGCGCGCGGAGTCATCGGTGTGGAAGATCGGTGTCTATAACATGATCTTCCTGGTCGGTGTGGCCGTCATATACTTCTTCTTCAATACGGAGCTGATGTCATTCTTCTCCAGCGATCAGAATGTGATTGCGATCGGAGCTGAATGGCTGCAGATCCTTTCATATTCATATTTTGTTTATGGATGGTGGATGGTTTCCACGCAGGCCTTCAACGGCGCGGGTGATACGAGGACTCCTACGAAGATCAACCTCGTATTTTTCTGGTTGATACAGATTCCACTCTGCTATCTGCTCGCAATCAGACTGGACTGGGGACATTCCGGAGTTTTCTGGGGTGTATTCTTTTCCGAGACCTCTGTCGGCTTGTTCACACTATGGCTTTTTTCGCGAGGGAGCTGGAAAAAGGCCGTGGTGTAAACCTTCCGATATTTGCGGCGTTAGTCTGTTCGCGCTTGTGCCATTACGATCTTTCCTGAACATGTACCCGGGGCGTTGACACTGCCCCGCGCATCTGGCTTAATCACAAGGCGGTTGGTCGGCGGGCTTCCATTTGTCGACGCGGATCAGCTAATCTCTTCTTTTCCCGGCAGTTCTCCTTTGTCTTGTTTTTTGTCGACCACGATCTTTGGAATCTCGCCTGTATAGATCAATCCCGCGCTGGCGGCGTGCTCGGCCGCCTCAACCGTATTGTCGACAATCACCATCTCTACTTTGTCCGCCGCGAGCGTTTTGGAAATGTCGATGGCTATTTTTTCGCGTTCGGCAAGTTGAACATCCCGGATGTAGATGGCGAGGATCCGTCCCGGAAATTTAGATACGATCTCCCGGTAGATGGCCGGATCTTCCTGTCCCGAATCACCGATAAGTACGAAGTTCAGATGCGGATATACTTCGAGGATCTGTTTGATCTCTTTGAACTTGTGTCCCATATGACCGGAGCTTTCCTTATTTGCATCCAGGCCAAAATCCCTGAGTAGCAACGGACCTTCGGGAATGTCATTCAGGTCCAGAAAGTCGACGAGCAGGTCGTACAGATTCCACGGGCTGCTCGACACATAAAAAAAAGGATTATTCCGTTTCCCATTTCTGCCGAGCTGCAGGGATCTATAGAATTCGGAAACGCCGGCGAATGGAAGGCGCGTGTGCGCATTGTGAAAAAAAGTGTTGCGCGACATCGCGAGCAGGTTAGTCGCAGTTGTTTTCACAACGGTGTCATCAATGTCGCTTATAATACCATACTCCGCATCTTGTGGAGGCACGAGTACATCTGCTGTAGTAGTGATCCGCTCTCGGAATGCGAATGGAGCGTCCAGCAGTTCTACCTCTACTTCGTGCCACATGTCTGTCCAGGTGATAGGCACATCGGTGAAGAGATCGAAGTTGAAATAGCCTTCATTGTTAGTTTCAACGAAGTATTCCTTTCCCTCAAAAGCGATTCTCAGTTTCGCATTCGGCACTTCATCGCTTTCGAACCGTTTATACATGCTCAAAAGGTTATTCAACACCGTGTCTTTGTCTGTTGCTTTACGGATGCCTTTGTCGCGCAGCACGCGGCCGGTGACATAAAGCCGCTTGACTGTTCCATAACTGCGATATGTAACGATCTGAAGGGGTTGACCTCTGTTGAGGCGCGTTCGGAATTGAAGCGCGAGGCTATCGAAGTTGCCTTCCAGACCCGCTGCGATTCTTACAAGACGTTTTTTCAATGACATGCGCTGTTAAGACTTTCGATTGGTTGCACCTTCCTCTATGAGTATAGGGCTCGTCATGCAATCAAATTTACCCTTTGGGATGAAATCCCCCAATGGTTTGTCAGATCTGTTGCTCAAGAGAAATGGGGCTTCGACGGCGACCGTGGATAAGTTCTACATGTTTCACGCAATATTTCACCCTGTACTCCGTTATTCTCTCGCCTGGGGACTTGTACTCATGTGTCGTAAACTGGTATAAAAGTTGGGTTATATGCTGGCAGTGTTTTTTATCACTGCTGGTAAGGGGATACCGAATATGAATAAGACCAGGTTTCGTGCAATATTGCTACTAGTTCTTGCTGTTGTGTGCTTTGATACCATTGGCGTATCCCAGCAGCTGGGAATTGATACGGACGAGATAGAATCGCTAATCGATGAGTGGAATTTCGCGAACAATACCCGCAACGTTCACAGTTTTGAGAAAGTGTATGCTTCGAATGTCTTGTTCTATACTGAAAATCTTACGCGAAGGCGCGCCATCGCCCTCAAGCAAAAATTGTTTGAGTCAAAGCCCTATTTCCGCCAGCGCATCACCACGGAGATCACATACAAACCTTATTCGAAGGGCGTGGTAAAATGCGATTTTACAAAAGAAGTCTTCGAACGGACATATTGGAAAAAATACCCGTCATACCTCCTGGTAAGTTATGAGAACAACAAGTATCTCATCGTGGCCGAGAGTGATTACGCCACCGACAGGGTTCTGAGATTCAAGCCCGATATTGGCGAGCCCATCACCTTTGAAAAATCGTTAGACCATCCTGATACTGTCTCACCCGACTCTGGCAAGGATATTCCCGCGGCATCCGTTGCGGTGAGTGATTCTGCACTCCAGGATTCAACGACTATTGCAGCCGGCCCGGCAACTGCGCCCGCCCAATTCGATCTGAGTAGCCTCGACCCTGCGGTGATATTATCTGACATTCAATCGATGGGTATGGTCACTGTGCCCGTCGGATATATCTTTATCCTGATAGGAATGCTTGTAGTGGGTGGTTTGCTGATTGTTGTTGCTGACAGTGTCAGGACAACCAGGCGGCGACGGACGAAGATCACGAAACAGCATGCGGAAGCCGAGCACGTCGTGCGGGATTTCAAAACGCAGTCGGGCTTTGAATCGTTTGTGCTGACTCTGTTTGACCCGCTCTTTTTTAAATGCAAGAGATTGAAGAATGAGCATGTGTATGCGGGAAAAGGTGGAACGGCTGAAAAAGGTCCCGACTTTGTAATCGATTACGAACAGAAGGACACGCACGCGCGCTTTGCCATCAAATGTCAGTATTACGCTAATGTTGCAAAAAACGAAGTACAGCTTTTTACCAGCGAACGGCAAAGATCCTTCAGGCAATTCGAGCAGGACAGCGATATGGACGTCTACTATGTCATGGGATTCGGTGGAAGTCCTGATGATCCCAGGGAATTGTTCTTTCTTCCTGCGAAGGCTGTAAAAGGTGAATACATCAGCAAGGCGGCGTTGAAGCAATACTCGAAGTCCGGCATGTTCTACTATAATCGCAACACAGGAAGGATACAATAAAACCCGCAACTGTGAGACCTGTGTCGTTATTAGCACATCCGTTTTGCATGAATCCTCTTTCCAGGTTTATCATCAGAAGAATATTCCTGGTCAGTTGTTCCCAGCTTCAGCCGGATGGAGATGATCATTCGAAGAATATCTTTGTCAAAGTCATTTTACTTTTCGTTATGAAACCATTGATCACGATTGAATACTGCCCTAAGTGCGGATGGATGTTGCGGGCCGCCTACTTTGCACAGGAGTTGCTCACGACGTTTACCGGGGACATACATGGTGTATTGCTCCATCCGAGTGAGGTAAGCGGAACATTCAAAGTACTGATTGACAATGCCGGTGTTTTTGACCGGAAACGCGAAGGCAGGTTTCCGGAAACAAAAGAGCTGAAACAACTGGTCCGTGATGTCGTCAATCCCGGGAAGGACCTTGGGCATTCCGAGAGAAAATGATTTGTCTTGTTATGCGCCGGCGGTCTGTTATTATAATCTTTTTGAATTCCCTACCTTGGATCTCACATTAACCGCGCAAAAATGAATCCATACGAATTGAAGCCTATTGGTGTTGTTCATTCATCGCTCACAGATCTGGCCGATTGCCCGCCGCAGGAGAATGAAGGGGCTCCCGAGGTAACGCTGGAAATACACGACGCATTTGTAGACGGTTTTGCCAATATTGAAGCGGGTGATCGCCTGATCCTCTTTACATGGCTGCACAAGGCCGGGCGGGATGTATTGAAGTGCCATCCGCGCAATAATAAACGCGAACCTGAGGTGGGTGTGTTC
>CBFGXV010000018.1:0-13414 GCA_965652755.1 uncultured Chryseosolibacter sp.
GCATCAGCTTTGGAGACTAAGTGGAATGACGAATGACGAATGGAAGATTGCCAGTTCAGGTAACCCAGCCACTTTGGATATTAGTACGGGTACTTCAACATTCACATCCAAACGAATAGTAACATTCGTAATTCGTAACTCGTAATTCGTAATTTCGAATGACGAATGCGGGAATATTCTTGTTTATTTTGCTCAGCGCACTTTGAATATTAATACGGGTAACTCGAATATTTAAACCCAAACGAATAGTAACATTCGTCATTCTAAATTCGTAATTCGTAATTCGCAATTTCACCTGTAACTCGTACATTTACCCGACTGAATTCACATTCGCCATTCGTAACTCGTAATTCATAATTAAAATGAAGACTGTTAAAGACATTAATTTTAAAGGAAAGAAGGCACTGATCAGAGTAGACTTCAATGTACCACTGGATAAAAGCTTCAACGTCACAGATGACAATCGTATTCGTGCAACGATCCCCACGCTCAAAAAAATACTTTCCGATGGCGGAAGCTGCATATTGATGTCACACCTGGGGAGGCCTAAAGAAGGTCCGGAAGAAAAATATTCTCTGAAACACACGCTATCCACCACTGAGAAGCTACTCGGCAGGCCCGTTCAGTTCGCCCCGGATTGTATTGGCGAAGAAGCGAAAACGAAAGCTAAGGCTCTCAAGCCCGGCGAAGTTCTTCTACTGGAGAATCTGCGCTTCTATAAACAGGAGGAAAAAGGTGATACAGGTTTCGCTGAAAAGCTTGCCTCGCTGGGAGACGTCTATGTGAACGATGCCTTTGGTACGGCTCACCGCGCTCATGCATCCACAACGATAGTCGCGCGGTACCTGAAAGAAAAATGCGCCGGACTTGTGATGGCCGCGGAGTTGGATAACGCTAAAAAAGTGCTCGAAACAGCAGCATCGCCATTTACCGCGATCATGGGCGGTGCAAAGATCTCGGACAAGATCCTGATCATTGAGCAACTGCTTGAAAAGGTTGATCACCTCATTATCGGCGGCGGGATGGCGTACACGTTCTTTAAGGCGCTCGGAGGCAACATTGGAAAATCACTCGTTGAAGAAGACAAGCTTGATCTCGCAAAAGAGCTCATTCAGAAGGCAAAGGCTAAAGGCGTGGAACTACACCTTCCCATAGATTCAATCATTGCGGATAAGTTCGATCCTCAGGCCAAGACGGATGTGGCGAACAACAATGCGATCCCGGATGGATGGATGGGCCTTGACATCGGTCCACAGGCGCAGGCAGTGTTTAGCAGGACCGTTGCAGATTCCAAAACAATCTTATGGAATGGGCCGATGGGTGTCTTCGAGATGGATGCTTTTGCAGCCGGAACCAAAAAAATAGCGGAGGCAGTAGTTGAGGCCACGCGCAAGGGCGGCTTCTCGCTGATTGGCGGCGGAGATTCGGCAGCCGCGGTAGCCAAATTTGGCTTCAGCGACGATGTTAGTTACGTTTCGACTGGTGGTGGTGCACTACTTGAATACTTCGAGGGGAAAGTACTGCCAGGCGTTCAGGCGTTGGAGGAATAACCGGAACGGGCCTATTGCGGAAGGGGGGCGCTCACTGGATGAGTTGCATCCCCATCATCAATAAGAACATCGACAATCCAATTAACATACTGATCATTCTCCTTTTCATATCTCTTCTTTTTTCAGTCCAAAAAAAAGCCGTCATCAGGCGGTAATGACGGCTTAACAGAGTAACTCGATTGTTCCCGAAATTTCAGGTATCAATCACAACTCCTCCATGGAAGTTTCTCTGCACTTCCCTGCAGGTTACTCCATTGTCGTTCGGATAGCCTAGTCGCTACCGCCACAATGCCGCGCATTTCTTTATGCTTCAACAGGTGCTTTACCATTTCTGCGTTTAGCTGACACCTTTTCAAATTCGTGTTCTGTTCCAATGTATCCGGCGAGTTTCCGCGCCAGCTTTTTCGATCGCTTACCAATCTTTTTCCTGGCCTGCTTTCCCGTAGTCGGGGCGAGCAACAAGCCGGCTCCCAGGCCGAGCAGTCCGCCCACTAACAAACCAGAAATAAATCTTACTGTATTGTTCATAACCAAAAAACTTCACCTTTCCAAACTGTAAGAAATAACGTGCCAGAAATTACGGCAAAGGCAAAAATCACGCAGTAATGGTGATTCTGAGGCGATTAGCCGCTTCAAAAACCGGTGTACAGCAGGCTGGAGGGAAAATTTTCTACACATTCCGGAGGATATTATACAACGGATGGGTTATGCGAATTGCTGCCTTTGGCCCAGCGGCAGCGCTGTTTTGCCACGTCATGAATTCAAAGTCAAAATCCGTCATTCCATCGACGGAAACTACCTATTACCTGTCAGTGGCACATCCTTTCAATATACCCGTGTAAGGAATATTATGTCCAACTAAACTAAAAGTTCAATATGAAAAAATTAAGAAATCTGAGTTTGCTGGTCTGTGCGGTTGCGATTTCGATGATGTCTTTTTCAGATGCCCAGGCCCAATACGCCAGAGCGGGTATTAAAGGAGGGTTGAATCTCAGCAATTTATACGTCAATGACACAGACGAAGACAATGCCCGTATCGGATGGCACGCCGGCTTTTATGGCCAACTATTCGCAAGTGAAGGATTTGCAATCCAACCAGAGGTTAACTTCTCAACGAAAGGAACCGGAGTAACAAGAATCGATGCCACGAGCGCGAGGTATGAGTCGAAGTTCAACCTTAGCTACATCGATATCCCCGTACTTGCAGTTTTCAAGTTGGGCGAGGTTGCTGAAATTCACGCAGGTGCTTACTGGGCTTATCTGCTCGGCGCCGAGATCAAGAACAACAACCGGAATCCTGACAACGAATTTACAACTGTAGACAGGGATAACTTCGATGATTGGGATTATGGATTGGTTGGTGGTATTGGTTTCAACCTTGGTGAGAGCGCACAACTCGGTGTTCGTTACAACTACGGTCTGAATGAGATTGCAGAATCCGCAGGCGCACGCAGACTGTTTGGTAACTCCAAAAATCAGGTAGCGCAACTGTTCCTCGCCTTCAACCTGAATTCAGGGGATGGCACACGGGTGAACAACGACTATGATTATTAAACCGAAAGGCAGTGAACAAAAAAACCTGGTCAATAAGCCAGGTTTTTTTGTTTCTTGATGGTACGGGTTGCGTACCGATCTACATTCCTCGTCTTGACAGGGCGGACCTCGCTATCATCAACTTCGATCTTGGGAAAGAGCAAACGTATTAACAGATAGCAAACGGATACAAACAGCACGTAAGCAGCAATAAGCGACAGTACAATCAACAAGATATCCATAACATCACATTTGACTTAAGCTTAAGAAAAATAATGCCAGTTCATCCTATTAACGAAAAGCGGCTTTTCCGGGTTGCTGCTATCCACAGACTCAGTAATAAATTCCACAAACACCAGCCGTAGCCATATCTTTAAGATGAATAGCGGCCAAACTGTAGAATAAACAACTATTTTCTCATTGGCATTGATTTTTCCTTTTTCAATGTAAAAAAATCATGAGTGATCTACTATATGTTATCGCAATCATCCTCATTATAGGATGGCTACTTGGAGCTTTCGTGTTCAATGTCGGAACCATCATCCACGTGCTTCTCGTCGTTGCAGTTATTGCAATCCTCTTACGACTGATCCGCGGACGGAGAGTTTGATCGGATACAAAACGCGAACGTATGCGCAGGGAGCGCATTATACAGCGAACTGCGCATGCGATCGCGAAATTCTTTCCCGGCGGACATTGTTACATAACCTGAACGCTGTCTGAGCGGTTTTCGAAAACCAAACGTCAAAATACAGTCGGTTTCTGTATCATAAACGGCCGTGTTTTCGTTAAATCAAGAAGCGCCAGCATGGGATACATCAAACACAGCCTCAACCCCCGATCCGTTATTCGAAAAATACTGGCTGCATTCCTTTTGGCTTTCGTCGCCGTCGTGCTCGCGCAAAGTATAAGCCGCTACTCGTTCCGTGAACTTCTTGGCACCGTAGAAGAGCTTTCCGAACCCAATGAAAAGCTTGGCTTGTTGAACAGCGTCTTCCACGAACTCACCAGCCTCGACCAGTTGCAACGCGCCGAGGCTATTACAAACCCGCGGAAGCCCTACGCATCTTTTCTTAATCAATCCGGCAACCTGAACCGCCTCATCGACTCGCTCACGAACATGCCGTGGGATACGAGCCAGCTGAATCGGCTCATGCAAATGAAGGGCGTACTGCATCAGCGAAATAAACTTTTCTTCTCCTATCTCAAAGTAAAGGCCGAGATCCTCGACAATCGCAAATTCTCAATACAGCTGGATACACTTGCCTCCATCCTCATGGACGACCAGATGGCGATCGACAGCAGCCTGATAACGACCGAAAAGAAAACGATCACCACTTATCTCCCTGACACAAACAGGTTGAAGAAAAAGGAACACCGCTCTTTTTTCAGACAGCTGTTCGGCGCAAAAAAAAATAAAGCCCCCGTCGATACGCCGACCATAAAAGTGGAAGAGCATTACAGTGTCGATGTCGATACGCTGGCCGTTGCACGACAGAACGATGCCTTACTCGAAGTTGAAAAGATCATGCGCGAACTCGAAGGCGAACAGCGCAGCCAGCAAAAACGGCTTGAACGCCAGGAACTAGAGCTCATCAACGCGAACAGTGTTGTCATCAATCAACTGCTCACCATACTTCACGATGTCGAAAATGAAGAGCTGCAACGCATGCGTCTTACGAACAACCATGCGGTGTCGGTTATGAACCAAAGCATCAACCGGACGAACCTGCTCCTCCTCTCCTTCCTCCTTGCTGCCGCCTTCTTCGTTTATCTGATCTATATTGATGTTACGCGCAGCAATTATTACAAGGCGCAACTGGAACAGGCGAAAGACAGGGCGGAAGAACTCGGCCAGATCAAGCAGCGATTCCTGGCAAACATGAGCCATGAGATCCGCACGCCGCTGCAATCCATTATAGGTTTTGCAGAGCAACTAAAGCTGGACGGCAAAAATCAGAAGGAAGCTGCGGAAGCCATCCACAGCTCGTCGGAACATCTGCTGCATATAGTGAACGAAGTGCTGGATTACAGCCGCATTTCGTCCGGGAATTTTACGCTTGAAAAAGAACGCTTCCATCTGATGACGATCATCAAGGAGGTGGAATCCGCCATGAGGATGCAGGCTGAAAACAAGAACCTGACCTTCATCCTCGATACGGAGCAGGCCTCTGAGTTCGATCTGATGGGAGACTCCTTCCGGCTTCGCCAGATCCTGTATAACCTTCTCGGAAATGCCGTCAAGTTCACGAGCAAAGGTTTTATCAAACTCGCCGTAAAAACGCACGATGAAGAAGAGCACGTTCGCTGCACATTTGAGATCACGGACACCGGCATCGGCATTTTTCCCGAGGAGCTCGAAAAAATATTCAATCAGTTCGAGCAGGCGAACCCACACATCGCAAAACACTTCGGCGGCACAGGACTGGGACTTACCATTGTAAAATCCCTTATCGATGCCCAGCAGGGTACACTCGAAGTCTCCAGCAAGCCGGGATTCGGATCATCGTTCCAGGTGAACCTCAAGTTTGAAAAATGCAGGGGAACGAGCCATGTAGGTGAAAGCAAACTGCCGGGAATTGACCGGAGCTTCAATGGGAAAGTGTTGTTCGTCGATGACGATCCGCTCATTCTGCGCTTGTGTTCCCTCATCCTGTCGAAGAACAACATCCAGCACATCACATTTCAAAACCCTGAGCTCTGCCTCAGTGAGCCAGTTGACGATTCCGTGACACATGTCTTTCTCGACATCCGCATGCCCACCATGAATGGGGTTGAGCTATGTCATGCGCTGAAACAGAAATATCCGGAAAAGACTCGCTTTATCGCACTCACCGCCCATGTGCTTAAGGACGAACGCGACAGCATTCTTCAGGAGGGCTTTGATGCGTTGCTGCCAAAGCCGTTCCGGGAAAGCGACCTGATCGACCTGCTCAGCAACTTCTCCCACAAAGTGAAGCTGCCTTCGGTGACGCCCGATCTGTCGGCCCTGCGACAGATGACCCTCAATGACGAGAGCCTTTTCCAGTCCGTTCTTTCGCAGTTCGTAGATGAAACTTCCGACGACATCAGAACCCTCAAAGGCGTCCTGGCCGACGGCGACGCAAAGACAGCCCGGGAGGTCGTGCATCGTCTTTCAGGAAGGTTATCACAGATCGGCATCGCGAACCTTGGAAGCCGCTTCGGCGCGATCGAAAAACAGATCGTTGATGGAAAGAATATCGATGATATTTCCGCGGAGCTTCACGAGGCTGCAAAAAGGGTTGAGGAGCTTATCGCTCACCTTCGGCTTACCACGCTTGAACACCTGAACTAAAATTAATCAATGCCGTATTTGTCCATTTTGAGATACAGCGTCTTGCGGTCGATGTTGAGAATTCGCGCTGCTTTTGATTTGTTATAGCGAACTTCCTGTAGCGTCTTCAGGATCATCTCTCTTTCCTGTACTTCCTGGAGGGCTTTCAGATCGTACACGCCGGCTGTCTTTTCACGCGTTTCCATCGCCCTCATGTTGTCGATCATCTCCTGTGGCAGCGAATTCAAGCCCACATTATCTTCACGCGTAAGTAACACTGCCCGCTTAACAACATTTCGCATTTCGCGCAGATTTCCAGGCCAGTCGTAGCTCTCAAACAATTTCAAAACCTCGGTGTCAAAAGTTTTTACGCTGCGCTGAAGCTCCCTGTTAGCCTCCTCGCGGAAGAAATCCAGGAACTCGTAAAGGTCTTTCCCCCTTTCCTTAACCGATGGCACCTTCAGCTTGAACTCGTTGAGCCTGTGATAAAGATCTTCGCGAAACTCACCCTTGCGAACACTCTCCGCGAGATCATCGTTGGTCGCCGTGAGTATTCGCACATCTACTTTGACTTCCTTGTTGCTACCGATGGGCTGCACTATCCTTTCCTGAATTGCGCGCAGCAACTTAACCTGAACATCATAGGACAAATTACCGACTTCGTCGAGGAAGATGGTTCCTTTGTGCGCAGCTTCAAACTGCCCGATCTTATCCGTCAACGCGCCCGTAAAGCTTCCGCGGACATGCCCGAACAATTCACTGCCAGCAAGTTCCTTCGAGAGTGATCCACAATCCACTGCGACGAATGGACCTTTTGCGCGAGGGCTCAGGCGGTGAATGGTGCGCGCCACGTTCTCTTTGCCCGTGCCACTTTCACCTTCGATCAACACAGACATGTTGGTCGGCGCGACCAGCTTGACCATCTCGTGAAGCTCTTTTGCCACCTGGCTGCTGCCTAGCACAATACTTTGTGAACCCGTCTCCACTGCAGGAGCCGCTTTCTCTTTGTTTAAAGCTTGCTGAAGGATCATCAGCAGCTCGTCAGGATTAACAGGTTTGGTGATGTATTCATACGCTCCCGCCTTAATGGCTTTTACAGCGGTGCGTATATCGGAGAAGCTCGTCATGATCACCACGGGCACTGTGGCGTTGACTTTCCGGATCTCGAGAAGGATGTCCATCCCTGTTGTGTCAGGCAGCCTGTAATCGAGTAAGATAAATTCAAATGATTTTGATTCAAATGCTTTGAGGCCGTCCTTCCCCTTGTGCGCGGTAGTGACCTGATAACCTTTCTTGCTGAGAAAACCATCCAGTATCCTGGAAAAAGTCAAATCATCCTCTATCAATAAAACGGAAGCCATATAAGGGCTGAAAATAAAAAGAAAAGCTGAAATTCCTTTCAGCTTTTCGATTAGCCAGGTTTACTATTGAATAAGACCTGTAATTATTTTTCCGCTCGTTATTTAGGCTCGTTAGCTTTTGATTGCTCGGTCTGGGTCTCAGTTTGTGACTCGGGAGTAGTGGACTGTTCAGACTGAGACTGAGTCTCGGTGGACTGGCCACTAGGAGTGCCGGTAGACTGTTCTGACTGAGCCGGCTCCGCCGATTGGCTGGACTGGCTTTGGTCAGGTTGCGTGCTGGGATCTGTGGTTGACTGGTCCTGATTCTGATTGTACTGGTTGCCAGGAGTCTGACCGTTCTGATCGCCTTCCATTCCCTCTACAACTTCACCTTTACTGTCAAATCTTACAGTTTTGGTCTCAGCGCCATTCTTCAGCTCGACAATGAAAACTTCTTCCTCTTCCATGCCGGTGGCGTTAGCACTCTCCTGTTGCTGTGTGGCATCAGTGCTGGTGGTGTCGGATTCCATAGAAGACTGATCTCCGCTCTGCGCTTTGAACGCTCCGCTGATCAACCATCCGCGATATTCCTGACCTTCAAGTGATCTTTTCACTTCGTCAGGAAGCTCGGTTACCTGAATTCTTTCACGATCCTGCTGTCCCATCATGCCCTGGGACTGAGACTGGTCCTGGTTCGTCATGTCCTGAGACTGCGACAGAGAATCCTGAGGATACTGAGACTGTGTTTCGGTTCTATATTGGTTGGATGTAGTGTCTTGTGTGTCCTGTGCACTCACTACCACTATCCCCCCAAACATCAAGCAAAGGGCAAACATTACTTTTTTCATCATTATTTCGGTTTAATTGAACATATTTTGCCCTACTCAGCCGAATAATATGCCACCGGGCTCCAGCCCCTCTACATGTGCGAACAGAACTGTAAACCAGCGTATTAGAATGAACCAGCTATTCACCTTGTCGCGGAAAGTGTTGAATGATTCTACAGTGCTGTGAAAATATGTGTACACGGGATTTACAATTCTGGTTATCTTCATAACACCAAACCCTAATCTATGCAGCGGTCTAACACTGCCTTCAGAAATGCAATTGTTGCCGCCCTGGGCGGTTTCCTCGTTGGATTTGATACTGCCGTGATCTCTGGTGTCGAAAGCAGTATTCAGGAGCTATGGTCGCTCGACAAGTTCGCCCACGGATTTACCGTCGCCTCTGCGCTTATCGGTACCGTGATCGGCTCACTCATCGCCGGAAAGCCCGCGGAGAAGTTCGGAAGAAAGAAAGTATTACAGGCAATCGGCCTGCTGTACCTCCTCACTTCCCTGGGAACTGCGTTGACAAGCTCCTGGGAGTTGTTTGTTACCTTCCGCCTGCTCGGGGGTATAGGCGTGGGCGCGTCTTCTGTGATCGGCCCCATGTACATCTCGGAGATCTCGCCGGCGAACACGCGCGGCAGACTCGTCGCGCTCTTTCAATTCAACATTGTAAGTGGTATCCTGATCGCCTTCCTCTCGAACTACCTGTTGTTTGGCGTCAGCGATGAGGCGTGGCGATGGATGCTTGGCATACAGGCAGTGCCTTCCTTTATCTTTTTCGTGATGGTCTTTTTCGTTCCGGAAAGTCCGCGCTGGCTGGTGAAAAACAACCAATCCGCGGATGCGGAAAAAGTCTTGACTTCCATCGGCGAAGCGAACCCTGCAGCCGCGCGCCGAAACATTGAGGACAGTCTTAACATGTCGAATAGTGATATCAACATGTCAGGAACCCTGGATCAGCGGTACGCCGATGCATCGGTCAGGGAGAATCTCTTCAATGGCAAATACAACAAACCCGTCATGTACGTCGTCATGCTTGCCATGTTCAACCAGTTGTCGGGCATTAACGCCATCATGTATTACGCGCCGAGAATTTTTGAGATGACCGGGCTCGCCCGCGATACCGCATTGCTTCAGGCTGTCTCGATCGGTGTGACTAATATGATCTTTACACTGCTGGCCATTTCTGTGATCGACAAATTTGGCAGGAAAACACTGCTCATCATTGGTTCTGTGGGAATGGTCGTAGCCCTCGGTTTGGTAACATGGACATTCTATACGCAGAACTTCGGAGGATACGCGGTGATGTTTTACCTCGTGGGATTCATCGCTTTCTTTGCCTTCTCGCAAGGTGCCGTGATCTGGGTCTTCATGGCTGAGATCTTTCCAAACAAGGTACGCGAACAGGGTCAGACGCTCGGAAGTTTCACACATTGGATCATGGCAGTAGTCATTTCGTGGATCTTCCCCATCATCGCTGAATCATCCGGGAACGGAGGCTTTTATTCTTTCCTGCTGTTCACTGTGATGATGTTCCTCCACGGCATCTTCGCATGGAAAGTTATCCCGGAAACAAAAGGAAAATCGCTTGAGGGAATTCAAAAGGAAGTGATCACGCATTAGCCCGATAAAAAGCCTGCGCAAACAGGTTAACCCCCACCAAAAAGAAAGACCCGGGCTGCTCACCCGGGTCTCATATTTTATTTCCGCCTCAAGGATTAATACCTGTAATAATCGGGCTTGAAAGGACCTTTTACCTCTACACCAATGTATTTTGCCTGCGGAGCAGTTAGCTCTTCAAGCTCCACACCGATCTTCTTCAGGTGAAGACGGGCAACTTTTTCATCGAGATGTTTTGGCAGCATGTAAACCTTGTTCTCGTATTTACCATGGTTAGTCCACAGTTCAAGCTGTGCAAGTGTCTGGTTCGTGAATGAGTTCGACATTACGAATGACGGGTGCCCCATAGCGCAACCGAGATTCACGAGACGACCTTCCGCAAGAAGGATGACCTGACGTCCGTTCTTCAGGGTGTAGATATCAACCTGAGGTTTGATCGTATCCTTGTTCGCATTCTTATTCAGCCAGGCAACGTCGATCTCATTGTCGAAGTGACCGATGTTACAAACTATAGCCTTGTCCTTCATGTTTTCAAAATGACGGCCAACGACAATACCAAAGTTTCCGGTGGCCGTTACAATAATGTCAGCATCCTTCACTGCATCATCCATCTTCTTGACGGCATAACCATCCATGGCAGCCTGGAGCGCGCAGATAGGATCGATCTCGGTGACGATCACACGGGCGCCCGCCCCGCGGAGGGAAGCTGCAGAGCCTTTGCCGACATCGCCGTAACCGGCAACCACCGCCACTTTACCGGCAATCATTACATCCGTTGCACGGCGGATAGCATCTACACAGGACTCTTTACATCCGTATTTGTTATCAAATTTTGATTTCGTTACTGAATCGTTGATGTTGATAGCAGGAAGTGGAAGTTTACCGTTGTGCATTCTCTCCACCAGGCGATGAACACCTGTAGTTGTCTCTTCCGAAATACCGCGGATACCGCCGACGAGCTCGGGGAAACGATCGAGGACCATGTTGGTCAGATCTCCGCCGTCGTCAAGGATCATATTCGGCGGCTTGCCATCCTTGAAGGCATAAAGGGTTTGTTCAATACACCAGTCGAATTCCTGTTCATTCATTCCCTTCCACGCAAAGACCGGGATACCTGCGGCGGCAATGGCTGCGGCCGCGTGATCCTGTGTAGAAAAAATGTTGCAGGATGACCAGGATACCTCCGCACCAAGTTCCACCAGCGTCTCGATCAACACCGCGGTCTGGATGGTCATGTGAAGGCAACCTGCGATCCTCGCGCCTTTCAGCGGTTTCTGGTTCCCAAACTCTTCACGAGTCGCCATCAATCCGGGCATTTCAGCCTCGGCCAATTTGATCTCTTTCCTTCCCCATTCGGCCAGGGAAAGATCTTTTACTTTGAATTTAACTTTTTCGTCAACTGTCATTTTGATCTGTTTTCGGGTATTTGAACTATCTGTCACGCCGTTTCGAGGGCACAGGCGGGCAAAAATACAACAAAGGTTTAAAATTAAGAAACCCCCTGGACTGCGGCACAGAATTTTGACACGTCCTCCGCCGGGCATTTTATGCCTGGCCATCTAATCAGAAAAAATGGACAAAACAAAGATCAGGATCGGCGTTGTAGCTGACGTGGTGTGTCCCTGGTGTTACATCGGCAAGAGGCGGCTGGAGAATGCCATGAACATGACTGCTGACAGGTTTGACTTCCAGGTAGAATACTTTCCTTTTGAACTCAATCCGCACATGCCTGAAGAAGGAGCGGACTTCAGGCAATACCTTTGCAGGAAGTATGGAAGCGAATCCAAGTTCTTCGAACTCACGGCTCATGTAAAAAAGATCGCAGCCAGCGAGGGATTGCATTTCAATCTGGAGGCGCAGCACACGTCGCCAAATACGCGCGATATACACCGCGTGATCCTTCTTGCGCGGGAGCACGGCAGACAACTGCAAGCGGTGGAAGCGTTCTTTCAAGCTTACTTTGTCGATGCCATCGATCTCACGAGGACCGACAACCTCATTCAGATCGGTAAAGACGCAGGTCTCGAGGCGGAAACTGTCGAGCTACTGCTCAACAGCAACACGGGAAAGGTTGAGATCGAAATGGCCGAAAAAGAGCTGCACGATCTGGGCATCACCGCAGTACCGCTGTTTATCGTGAATAACCGTCTGGCAATATCCGGCGCTCAACCAGTTGAAACATTTGCAAAAGCATTTGTTGAAGCCGGCGAATGGGCAACGATCGCGCGGCAATAGGCTTTCACTTTTCAAGTTCTTCATGACGGATGACCGCCGTCCAGATACTTGTTTTCTTATCATCCATGCGCGTCCACACCGGCATCACTATTCCTTTGTGGGATGATACGTTCGTGTAATCGCTGAAGAAGCCGCCCTCTTCCGGAGTAAAAGCCTCTTCACTGATCAATACGTTCTTGAAAGACCCGCCTCCATCGTTGGAGTATGCGAGATAAACATCCGTAGCATTGTCGTCATGGTTCCTGCGATCGTAATAAAGTACATACACATATCCCGTAACCGGATCCAGCGCCATCGATGGCATGTACTGATGTTTTCCCTTGCCGTCATTATTGACGCGCGTCGGTGATGACCAGTTGTCGCCAAAATTGTGAGAGCGCGAAAACCAGATATCCGTATCATCTTCGCCATTGCGCTGATCGGCCCACACCACGTACAAGCTTCCGCGATATTGGCTCTTGCTGTTGTCCGACATAAGCACAGGCGTGCCGTTGCTCCGGTCGTGACCTGGTATCGCAAGATCCCATCCCCCCGTCTGCTCGGCGATCACGATGTCGTTCGTCAGCCACCAGCCGCCCCCGTTGAAAGAGCGGTCCAGGAAGATCTTTCCCTGATGCGCCCAGGCGACAAAAACTTTTCCATCGAATGTTACCGCCGGGACTGCGCCATTCGGTGTATTGTTATCATCAGCGCAATTCCCGGGAGTCTGTGAGATCGTTACCGGATCGGTCCACTTTTTTCCATTCTTCGACATGCTGAAACGCACATTTGACTGGCAGGCAGGATCCCCGTTGCCGTACTCATCAAATTGCGTCCAGGCGACAAAAAGATTTCCCCGTGTATCGGTGGTTGCAGATTGCTTGCTTTGGTCTTTTGGATGATTTATTCCGATTGATTCGGCATCGGACCATGTAGCGCCACCGTCTTCCGATTTGTGCATAACAATGCGACCACTCTTTTCGCTTTCCGATCCACCTTCCCCCGCTGCGGGATCTGCCGCGCAGAAGTAAT